>WTAG01000493.1 GCA_013139755.1 Methylomarinum sp.
TGAGGACTGGAAGCTTTATGAAGGATGGGGGCGCGAGGCCAAACAATTGGATGAAGAGGGATCAAGCCGAGGCCTGATTCTGAGTCTGTTGCTTGACCATTGCCTTCTCCTTCACCCAGAGCAAACAACTCGCATAGAAAACAAATTGCCCGCGTGTACCGTCGGCAGCCTACAAAGAAAATCACAAATGGATATTTTGCTCGAATTTATCAAAAATTTATTAGAGCACCCCGCCCCGGGTGAAAAACTCAAAGAATTGGGTGAGCTCATTGATGATATTTTTCAGTTAATGCCATCTGGCAAGCATATGACCGGGAAAAATTTAGGGCGATTAGAGCCTTCACCCTCACTAAATCATCGTGCCTTAGGGTGATTTAGTAAGAGTCAATGGATAAAAAATTTAAAAACTGGAAGATCGAGTATTAATCATGGGTGTTATTGAACTCATGATTATGATGGTTGGACAATCGTTCGCGCTTGATTTAAAAGCTAGATATTTAGCCTTGATTGATGCAGTTTTTCTCATTTTGTTGTCGACACCTTTTATCGTTTGGTGGGTTGTAAAGCCGTATGCTAAAAAACAACAAGAAGCGATTTACAAAGCTAACTTCATTGCCTTTCACGATCCTTTAACAAAACTGCCTAATCGTAGGTTGCTCACTGAACATATAGACAAATGTTTGAGTGTTTCATCACGTAATGATTATGTTAGTGCTTTAATATTTATAGACTTGGATGATTTTAAGCCAATTAATGATATTTATGGTCACGCCACTGGTGATGAAGTATTAATTGAAGTGGCAAATCGTTTAAATAACTCTGTACGTACAGAAGATATTGTTTCTCGTCATGGTGGCGATGAATTTATTATCTTTCTTCAGGACTCTGGTGTCAGCTGTTCTGATGCCAGAGTGCATATACTTAAAGTAGTGGATAAAATTCGAGCCAGTATTGGTGAGCCAATTTTGATCAATAATCAGCAATTTCAGGTTGGTTGTAGTTTTGGTATCAGTATTTTGACGGGGAATTGGGTTTCCAGTGCACTCGCTATTCATGAAGCTGATGTCGCAATGTATCAGGCAAAGAAATTAAAAGAACATAAAGTTGTTTTTGCTGATGATGTGGTTATTGACTGGTACAGTTATGTTGAAACAGGAATTGCAGAAATTGACCGAGAACATCAACAAATTGATTATTTAATAAAAAATTCTATTGCCTCAACTGAGGATAGAATTGACAGTCTTCAACATGTTACTGAAGCATTGAAAAAACATTTTCATAGTGAAGAATGGATTAGTATTCAAAAGTCTTTAAATATGACTGATGGGCATATCAAAGAGCATAGACGATTGGAAGTTTTGTTAACTGATTTATCCAATAATCTGGATGCATCTAATGCTCTGGACGCTTTGAAATTAATCCAGCAAATTATTAAATCTCATATTGCTTCCTTTGATTTAAGCTTAAGCAATATAGACAAGGAAAAAATTTCCCAGGCCGCTGAATAGGGGGGGGTAAGCTTTAATTGGCAAAGTCGTAAAGAGACACAGTAATATGCAATATTATACTTTGCCACTTTTCCTGCAGATAGCGCATTAGATGAACATCACTGTTTTTGCTCAGGTCGACACAGAATAAATAATTCTGTGTAATTGCCGAAATTCAATCATAAAGTGATTCAATGCTTTTTCCAATTTCTAATTGGCATTGATTCTTCCATTGATTCTCAGGATTTTGATGGGAGAAAGGTTATTAAGTGAGTTAAAAATAATCTATGGAGCAAGTTTGTGCTTAATATTATTAATAGTTAAATAAGGTTGCGGAGTAATTTTTATAATTGACAGAAGTGCAAGATCTATTGTGTAATGATTTGAGGTTGTAGAGTGGTGTTTTTCCACAATTTACATTAAAAAATTACTGCTTTAGCTAAATTACCTTCACACATTTAGTAATTTATCTAAGTAAAGACCAGGACATTTGGAGACATTTATGCAAAAAACGACTTTAGTATTAATTCTCTCGATAGTTGCTACATTACCTTCTTGTATGAGTCATCCTACCGATGTTATCTCTAATGGAGCAACAAGTAATCTAACCGTTGGTAAAGTTCAGGGTGAAATAAGAATTGGTATGCCTGCTTCTGATGTTGCGGCAATACTGGGGTCACCTAATATAGTCACTACCGATGAAAAACGTAGAGAAGTCTGGATATACGACAAAGTCTCTAGCAACAGTGTAGACACAAGTAACTCTGCTTTTGGCTGGATAGTTATTTTAGGTGCAGATACCAGTCAAAGCCAAAGTACTACCAGCCAAAAAACTTTAACTGTTATCATTAAATATGATGAGCAGAAATTGGTAAGGGATTTTGCTTACAACTACTCTCAATTTTAGAAATAATTGTTACTATTAACAGTAGGTAGTTATTTGTGAGATTATTCGTTTCAGTGCTATTGGCGATATTGTTGACGTCATGTACTACAATGCCTAAGCCAGAATCATTTTTTCAACTCACGCCCTCAAGTGCTAGATATAAAGCACTACAATCACGTATTATTGAATCATCTAAAGACAAAGAATTACTCTCGGCATCGGCAGCAGTACTACAGGATTTAGGTTTTCAAATTGAAGAAAGTGTTATTGATGCAGGTATGCTTAGAGCTGTAAAAGAACGTAGTGCCCGCGAATACAGTCAGGAAATTGGTCGATTTTTTGTTTTTATACTCGGTATTTTTGCTCAAACCGCCATCATTATACCTGTCGATCTTCATCAACAGATTGCAGCTACTTTGGTAATGCACCCTGTAGAAAATAGCACTTCACGTTTTAATGTACGGATCGTTTTCTATAGAACATTGTGGAAAGGCGATGGGTCAAGTGGCAACCAATCTATCCCTCCTGGTCAACAGAGTATGGAAATGATTTATGACCCTCAAATTTATCAACAATTTTTTGCCAAACTTTCCAAATCTGTATTTCTTGAAATACATCAGATTTAAGGAGAACAAACATTGTGAATGCTAGACTTGTAATTTTATCCCTTTCACTCGTACTTCAAGCTTGCAGCACTGGTTTAACCAAGCCTCCTGAAAATTTATTATCCCTTTCAGAAGCGCAGATGAAAATAAGAAGCTTTCAGACGAGGGTATTTGATATATCAGACCAACAAAAAGCCTTACATGCTGTAGTGTCAGCTTTAATGGATTTAGGGTTTATTGTGGAACGTGTAAATGTCCCTATGGGGTTAGTAACGGCGGCTAAATTTGCTGGGACTGGAAACTCTGGGTTTGTTGAAGCAACGGTAATGGTTAGACCTAAAGGCGAGAATCAAATGGAAATCCGCGCAAATGCCTTATTTAATACCAAGCCGATTGAAGACCCAAAAGTTTACCAGAATTTTTTTACTACTTTGCAAAAGTCATTATTCTCTTCTTAACAAAAAAATGAGTTTAAAAATCAGTCAATAATCTGATGCAAATGAGATTTCCATTTATGTTGAAAAAACGGGCTTTATCTTACTTATTTGTAGTTGTCTCAAGTATATTTATACAATCTTGTGCAATGCAATTGGGTGCAGAGATACAGTGGGATTCAAAAGACCAAATTCTAATGTCAGAAAGAAGTCAGGTCAAAATGCGCTCCATACAAACGAGGGTATATGACTCGACAGATAAAGTTGAAATTATGCGTGGAATAATTAGCACCATGCAGGATCTCTTTTTTGATATAGATGTGATTGATCATGAGTCTGGGATTATTACTGGCAAAAAACTATATCAAAGCGGTGGAGCATGGGAAAACAACCCAACTTACTATACCTACAAGACTGATAACTTGGTTGTTTTTTCAACCAACTATCGAACTTATGGACCATTTCAATACCGTAATGATCTTATTCGTATATCTGTAACAATACGCCCTAAAGGAGAAACACAGCTAATGGTTCGGGTAAGCATTCAGCATAATATTCGTGCTATTGAAGAACCTGAAGTTTACCAGACGTTTTTTAAGTTGCTTGGACAATCTCAATTTCTATCTACTAAAATGTAGTACTCTACTATCTGGTCTAAACCTGTTTTTTAAAACTAAAATTTTGCCCTTTAACCTAGAAAGATCAGTTGGGCATGGAATTATAGTGGGAATCAATGGGAGGGCCCATTGATTTTTTTTCAGATCCACTCCGATATCCCCCGTCCTTTTGGCTTTTTCGAATTCTAAGAAAATAGGGCTCCCTCGTTTGGATGCATTATTGAATATCAGTTTTTCCTCGACTTTCAAGAGGAATCATAATATGCGCGTAGGCTGTATCCGGCCACATAATCCATGGACCGCCATTCAGATGGTCTGTGGATGTATTTTTTAGCATGCTCAGATCCGGCACCAGTATCATTAGATGAGCCCCAAGATCGGTGACCCAGTCATCTTTCCCTGTGGCATTTTTTTCATAAGGATCTATATTGCTAACAGGAGTATCTCCCATCAACATGTAAGCAAATCCAATATCTTGATAGGTGGGTTTGGTCTTGTTTACATAAGCGCGAAGAAAGTTAAGCCACGAGTCAGTTATGCACCAGGGATCGTTACCCGGAGTATTGGCTCGATCGGGCAGACAAGTCCAGCCATTGCTTCCTTCTCGAATCACCTTGAAATCCCAATCAAGCACTGCTGCTTTAGCGGAAATTGATGAAGGAGCCGCACTCATTGCGTTCTTTATAGGGTCTTCTGCTAAAGCAGTAATTGGTGCTGACAGGTTAAACAGAACAAATATAGATATTATGTATCGCATACTAACCTCCAATGATGAATGAACATCACATGATATTTATTGAATTATAGAAATAATAATTTATTAGGTTCCTTAGAGTTGGTTGCAAATATATCTATAATGGCGCCGCTGGTTTTGCCACCTAAAGCAACTCTTTGACTCCTTACTATTATTTCCTAATTGATAATTAGGACAAATTTTGACTCCATTCCCAAAACTAAAGTTCAATAAGTAATAGATATCCCATTCAGATCCCATTGATTTCATCTTGTTTAAATGTTGTCAGACTGGACAGTCACTTACAGCCATAAGCAGCCAATGAAAAAAGCAGCATAACCAGTAAGTATGAGAAAGGTATAACCAAATTGAATGGAACAAATCTAAAATCCAGATGTTGGTGTCACTTTAGTTTTATCAGGTTTCTTTAACGAGAAAACGACACGCTTACTATCACTAATCAGAAACTTAGTCTAATTCATACTTGAGTAAGAATTGGAAGCGAAAATAAATATCTAATTTATCAAATCAGGAGTATAGTGATCGTTAAACCATGATCGGGCTAGCTCGCAAAGAGCAGCTGAAATAGCGCACGGCTCGTAAAGACTTTAATCTAGAAATTTTCTTTACCCCCCCCCTCATTGAATTTTGTCGTTAGATACGCTTGCTATAGTTGAGTTGATCTGTAACAAACGACATCCATCTTATCGATTATGCCAGCAGTGATATTTGTTTGGTATGCAACGATTACAAATTGGAATGACTCATGAGCAGAAAGAAACCATCAAAGAATATTTTAGTCGGGTTATGGACTCTATTGATACTTACAAGCAGTGTTCCCAATATCGTCTTTGCTGAAGTCAATAAGGAAATAAGGCCTAAAAATGCTCGCCCCAAAAGCTATGGAAGCGGGTGGGAGTGTAAGCCCGGATATCAAGAAAATGGCAATATTTGTGATGCTATTAAAGTACCTGAAAATGCATACTTGAAAATTTCATCTTTTGGCAATGGCTGGAAATGTAACTGGGGGTATCGTAAGTCTGATGATAGTTGTGTTGTTATTATGGTACCTGCCAATGCTTATCTGGATTCATATGGCTATGATTGGCAATGTGATCGTGGGTTTAAAGCACACAATAACACCTGTGTTGCAGTAAAGATTCCTGAGAACGGGTATTTTATTAATTCTACCTATGGCAAAAGCTGGGAATGCGAACGCGGATTTGTAGTTAAAAATAATACCTGTGTTACTTTGAATGTTCCAGTTAACGCCCACATCAATTATTCTGGGCATGGTTGGGAATGCAACCCGCCTTATACTCAGCAAATGAACAAGTGCGAATTTTCGTCTAGGTCGAATTATTAGCCGCCTGTCTTAAAAAGTGAATAAGTAATGTCTTTGTTGCGGTTTCGTTATCAAACATTTGAGTTTGATTGTTTCCAATAATGTAGACACAGCAACCTAAAAAAGCAGTGTAAAAATCTAACACTCATTCCGCATAGTTTTTTTATCAGTAGAAAAGTCGTATGTGGACAATATAAAAAACCGGTAAATGTAACAACAAACCAGCAATCTGTTGTTACATTTTATAACCTGCCAGAGGCAACATAATTAAAAACCTTGAAACGTATTCAGAAGCACATAATTTAGCTTGGTCTTATGATCATGTAAATAAGGCTACTCAAAAAACAGACCTCATATCTAAATCCGCTGGACCTAAACTCCCCCGTATTAGCTTTAAAAAAGCTCAATCTTCTTCAGAATTTGTTAATCTGAATCAAAATCATCATCTCGCGACCAAATCAGCTATAAAGCGTGAACGACTTTCTTTAAAATGTAAGCAAAGCAACGCTCAATTTAATGAGGATTCAACAGCTATAAAGAAAGCGCCCTATAGTCATCCAGCAAAGGATCTTTATGTTATTGGCATTACCGGAACTAACGGAAAAACATCGGTTTCGCACTTAATTGGAGAAGTCTTAAAATCAGCAGGCTATAAACCTTTTGTTTTGGGCGCATTGAATTCAGGCAATAAAGACCTTTCTACGCCAGAATCAGCTGATATTGAAAAAATTATGCGCGATCATTTAGAGCAGGGCGGGACGCATTTTATAATGGAAGTGACCTCTGAAGGAATCGATCAAGCCAGGATTTTAGGTATTGATTTTAATATAAAACTCCTTACCAACATCACTGAAGATCACCTGGATTACCATAAAACGTTTGAAAAATATCAGCAGACGAAGTTAAGTTTT
>WTAG01000372.1 GCA_013139755.1 Methylomarinum sp.
ATGGATATTGAACAGATTAACAATTGTCCCTAGTTCACCTTTATCAGCAGTTATTATGTCGGAAGTAGTTACATTCTGATTTTTTAAGCTTATTTGTGATGCTATTTTTTTAACGCGTGAAATAAAAAAAACATGAACACACAAATAGATAATACCTATGCTGGCTATAGCCGTCAGAATAAGAGGCCATAACAATAGTTCTATTTTTTGTTTGACCTCAGCTGTAATCAAAGAATAAGGAATAATATTAATGACTTTCCAGTGAGTCTCCGGCATAACTGAAACTGAAATCAAGCTTTGTTCATTTACGATAGGAGCCATATCCATTTTAAAGCTGGATACTTGATATAAATAATCTAAGTTATTTTTTTTTGGCTGCTGAATTATAGATGAAATGAGTTTGGCTTCATCATCTGATATTTGATAACTATCTTGTGAAAGTTTTGATTGCAAGCTGGGATCAAAAGAGTCTATTTGACTATCCTGAAACTGTTTGTTAGTTAATTTAGTAATCGCTTCATTAATAGACTTAAATGCTGGATTTTGAATTGCCAGTTGATCTAAAGTCGGAAATTCATCCAGTCCTAAAGGTGTTTGGGCTGGAAGTTTAGTGATGAGTTTGCCATTTCTATCCACAACAATAGCATAACCTCCAAAAGTTGATGTCCACGATTTAACCAGCTCAGTCAGTCCAGATAAATTCATATCGACAGTAGACACACCGTAGTATTGCTTACCTTTATATATAGGGATGCTACAGGTAACCATTGGCTCTTTAGAATAGGGATCAATATATGAACTTGACCACATAACATCACCGGCTGATTGGTAGCGTATAGGTGCATACCATGCTTCATGGTGGTACCCCATACCATCAGGATCATTGTAGTCATCGAAAAACTGGAGTGTATTATTCTGATCTTTACCCCAAAAGAAACTATTACGTTTTGTATCGGGGTTAAATAAATATGGTTCAGGCCAGATACCACCTCCAGCGATTAGTTCTTGGCTGGGAGAACCTTCAAGTAATGACTTAAAGAGATTAAGATAATCTTTTTTATTAGGCGATATAACAGTGGCAACATTTGCCATCGAAGCTGCCAATGTATGAGCAACGGATGTTTTTCGTTGTAATTCTTCGATAATAGCTCGATTTGAAAGCTCATTATTTCGCCATTCTTTTTTTTCTAATACTTGGCTAACATTAGTTTGTATTAATGAAAATGCTAAAAATACAAAGAGACCAAAGCTGATAATAAATATTGTGGATAATCTGAATTGGAGCCTATGCCACCATTGAGATTTAAAGTGATTGGACATTTTTTGTAAAAGTATTTGTTAGTTGACAAGTCTGACGACATATTAACATTAATGTTTTTATATAATTATTAGATGGGTTGTTTTTTTATAATTCCAATTTTTTGATCTTTCTATGACGGTTTCAATGCTAAGAATTAAAGGGGGGAAGTCGATTTTTATTTTCTTTAAGAGTGTACAGATAAGCTTTATTCTCTGCTTTTAGCTGAAGCCAGCTACCCAACAAATTGTACGATTTAATTGTGGTCTATTTTAGAAAATGTCAGGTTAAGTTTTAGCCAATACAAATAACGCTATGTAACAGTCTTTGTTTATTGTTTTTTACGGCGCATATATAACTGAGCTTTCTGAAAAGCCATGCGCGTGCGATGGTTTTAATTAGATAAGGGAATGACCTTATTACATTGGGGGCAGGGGGGTGATCGTAAGCTTATATTGTGACGAACTCGTATTTGTCAGTAATTGGTATTAAATCAAGATAATGATTGTTTGGGTACACTTATGCGCCCCTAGAGTATCTAAATAAACAATGATAAGCTACCTCATAAAGCTGAATGAGGTAGCAATTTCATCTTTGATCTAAGCACAGAAAGAAAGGCTATGAACTTTAGATCGATAGTAACTATTACTCTCTAGGTGCTTTACAAGTTGCTGAAACTACGCCTCCTTGGCTCACTGTAAATCCACCTGTTCCTGTAGAAGGGCCTCTAACTTCAAGATTTGCCCATCCAGGAATACCAATCATGCAAGGTATTCCTTCTGCTCTTCCTTGAATCTCTATAGGGTTTTCTTCATCAACTATATATTCAGCTTTACATGTTGCTAATACATAGTTTTTATTTATTGTTAGTTTTGTCTCAGCAGGACCTTGGTGAGCGAATGATTCATCTTCAGCAATGATATGACACATATTCATAACAGGATTAATACCAACAAAGGGAGCTTGATGCTGCGGCATTGCATTAACATTCATAGTAGAAACGAGCAACACAGCACCTAAACCAAATATTTTTTTCATGTTTTAACCTAATTAAATAGAAAAATGCTACACATTAAAATATGCATATCCATAATAAATAAAGCAATGGTCATGCCATCTTTAAAGCCCTTATAAATCATTTGGTTAGATAAAGGTGGTAATATAACTATGTTATATAACTATATTTTAATATTTAAGTATTGTGATATGGCGTAATATTTTTTTCTTAAAAAAATACGTTGTGTGTTTTTTAAAACCAATGCTTAATTCATGTAAAAAATAATATCCATAAACGAGTTGCTTGATGGATAAAATAGCATTGTCATAAAGTTGTAATATTTTCTTTTTAAACTGATCATATGACTGAAAATATAAATAAACAAAACCCCTCGTTACTGCAACATGGTGGCTTAACTACTTACCAGCGTTGGCGACTGATTAAGGATAATCTTGCAGGCAAAGGGGTGATTGTCGGTGGTTTAAGTGTAATTGTAGCTATCGTACTCATTTTCTTTTACTTGTTGTATGTCGTACTGCCGTTATTTGAATCAGCTGAATCAGAAGCCGTTGTCACATATGATGTGCCGGAAGTCAGTGCGGGTAAAACCGTGTTACTGGCAATGGAAGAGCAAAACGAAGTTGCGGTTAGATTTACTGACCAAGGTAAGGCGGTCTTTTTTGCTGTTGCAACAGGAAAAACCGTTTTAACAGAAACATTGGCTATTCCTGAAGACGTTAAAATCAGCAGTTTTGCACCAGGTAATGCTGCCAATGGGGTGGTGATTTATGGCTTGTCTGATGGCCGTGTGGTGGTTGCCAAGCATGAATATAAAATCAGCTATCCGAATGATGTTCGGCTGATTAGCCCTAAAATAGAATATCCTTTAGGTCGCGAACCATTAGTGATAGATGCAGAGGGCAGTGCTTTAGAAAAAGTCTCGATAAGAGTCGATGAGGATATGACCACGATAGTGGCAAAAACCGCAAGTAATCACATTGTTTTAAGTCATTATGAGAGAGAAGAGTCTTTATTTGATGATGACGCAACGCTGGAACAGAGTACAGCGGTTTTAGATTCAATTGCCATGGATGTTGAGTATTTGCTGCTTGATAAAGAACAGCGATTGTTGTATCTGGCAGGAAAACAAGGGGCTTTAAGTGTTTATAGTCTGGCTGATAAACAGAATCCTGAATTATTACAACACCTGAGCGTCATTGATAAAGGTAGACAGATCACCCAGATAGCATTTTTGAACGCAGAAATCTCCTTATTAATTGCTGATGATGCAGGGTTCGTGTCGCAATGGACAATGATCAGGGATGATAAAAATCAGCATGTGATGAAAAACCTAAGGACATTTAAGGTCACAGATAATGCGGTTGTTTATATTGATGCAGAGCAGCGCCGAAAAGGCTTTATGACAGTAGATAGGCTAGGCAAGGTGGGGGTTTATCATTCAACCGCTGAGAGGCTATTGATTGAGCAGCAGGTGACTCAAGCAACACCGGTTGCATTAGCGCAATCACCTCGGGCTAATGGATTTTTATTACAGTCAGACGATAACGCAATTAACTTTTGGCGAGTAAGAAATGAGCACCCAGATATATCGTTAAGTTCAATCTGGCAGGAAGTCTGGTACGAAAGTTATCCTAAACCCGATTATATTTGGCAATCTTCTTCTGCCAGTAATGATTTTGAGCCAAAAATGAGCTTAACGCCTTTGGTGTTTGGTACTTTAAAGGCTGCATTTTACGCCATGATTATCGCGGTTCCTTTAGCTATTATGGGCGCAATTTATACCGCTTATTTTATGGCACCCGCTATGCGCAATTATGTTAAACCCAGTATTGAATTAATGGAGGCACTGCCTACTGTTATTTTGGGTTTCTTAGCAGGTTTATGGTTAGCACCATTTGTTGAAGAAAATTTAGTCGGTATATTTTCATTATTCATGACGGTTCCCTTGGGCGTTATGTTTTTCGCATTCGCCTGGCAACATTTGCCTCGATCAATTAGGCATAGAGTGCCTGAAGGTTGGGATGCAGCATTGCTTATTCCGGTCATTATTATTTCGGCTTGGTTGTCATTTATATTAAGTCCTGGCATTGAATCCTTGTGTTTTGGCGGAGATATGCGTATTTGGATGAACGATGTCTTTGGGCTAGGTTATGACCAACGTAACTCCTTAGTGGTCGGTTTAGCGATGGGTTTTGCGGTGATTCCAACAATATTTTCTATTACCGAAGATGCTATTTTTAGTGTGCCTAAAAATTTAACTGTGGGATCTTTGGCTCTAGGGGCAACTCCCTGGCAAACAATGACCCGGGTTGTGTTATTAACAGCAAGCCCAGGTATTTTCTCGGCGATTATGATTGGCTTTGGGCGCGCAGTGGGAGAAACCATGATTGTGCTGATGGCAACAGGTAATACCCCGGTGATGGATTTAAGTATCTTTCAAGGCATGCGAACTTTATCGGCAAATATTGCGGTAGAAATGCCAGAGTCTGAAGTGGACAGTACCCATTATCGGGTATTGTTCCTTGCGGCATTAGTCTTGTTTTTGTTTACTTTTATTTTTAACACGCTGGCTGAACTTATTCGTCAGAACCTAAGAGAAAAATACAGTTCATTATGATGATTAAAGAGTGGTTTAAAAGCGGTAACCCATGGGTATGGTTAAATGCAGCAGCCGTCAGTACCAGTATTATTTTAGTGATAGGATTGTTATTGCTTGTTGCTGTGCGCGGTTTAGGTCATTTTTGGCCGGCTGATGTTGTCGAATATTCTTATATTGAAGGCACCGAAACGCAAATAATTGCTGGCGAGCTAGTTGATACTAGCGTTATGTCGGCAGCGATGGCTAAAGAATCAGGCTATAAATTAAAAGCTGGCGCAGATACCTTGGTTCAGCATTTAATTAAAACAGGGAATAGGGATATTACCGGAATGGATTTTCGTTGGATTCAAGATCAAAATAT
>WTAG01000398.1 GCA_013139755.1 Methylomarinum sp.
GAATTAAAAGCCTTGCTAGCCCCTTTAAAAATCAAACGTTTTTACACTGATGATTGGGGGAGCTTATGAACGATATATTGAACCCAATAAGCACGAAGTGGGAAAACGTAATACTCAAAAAATTAAACGTAAGAATTTAAATTTAAGAACATGGATTAAGCGGCTGACACGAAAAACAATTTGTTTTTCAAGGTCAGAAAAAATGCACGATATTGTTATTGGTTTATTGATTAACAAAGTCAAATTCGGTGTGGATATTCATGCTTAACTACAAATTCGACCCATTACCAAGGAATCTATAGCTGATTTTATCTTATCTCGCTGGCATCGAATCAAGACGTTTCTATTTTCTTAATTGAATTCAATTTTATTGATTTTTTGGCCTTTTAGTGCCAAGATTATTGTTGGGATGATAAGATTCATTTATCTATTTTTATAAAGTTATAGCAACCTTTATATTTCAACGGATAAATAAGTTTTTAGCATCCTTTTTCATACATCAGACCGTAGAAGAACCTTATTTTAATATTATTACTATTACTAAATTATGAACTGCATTTATAGAAGTCTGCTGTTACTTATATTTTCTGCAGCACTGAATGCTGAAGAAAATATACAGTGGTCTATAAAAGGATTTGGAACGCTTGGCTTTACTGGATCAGATAGTAGTACTTTGGGATTTTATAGATCAAAGATTCAGACGCAGGATGTTACCGATGCATGGGGACTTACTACAGATTCAAGATTAGGTTTACAAGTTGACGTTGATATAAATCAATCACTACATGCAACAGTCCAATGGGTAGCACGGGATCATGCCGGAGATTTTTTTGAGCAAAATTTAGACTGGGCTTTTTTACGTTGGAATTTTAACGATACCACCAATATTAGAGTTGGTCGAATTGGTGCAGACTTATTTTTATTATCCGATTATAGAAATGTTGGATATGCTTATCCATGGATGCGCCCACCTCATGAATTTTATAGTCATTTAGCGCTTTATCATTTTGATGGCTTTGATTTTAAGCATAAAATCTATATTAGTGAGAATCTGTTGACTATTAAGTTATTTTCCGGTTATAGCTTTACTCAAATTCCTGCGCACACTGTTGGGATAGTAAATCTGGGTAGTCCAATGGCTGGTGGTAGCTTAAAGTTTGAATCCGAAAACTGGACAACTCGTGCAGGCTACGCATATTTACGTTTAATTGACGATGTTCCTAACAAAGCGTTAGTTAGCGCTTTAAATGACCCATTAGTAAATTTTGGAATCCCTGGTATCAAACAAGTAATACCTAAGCTATCCTTAAAAGATACTAACGTACATTATTATTCATTAGGTGCAGCCTACGATGATGGGGCCTGGATTGTTCAAGCAGAAGCGTCTTATATTGATTCAGAAACCGCTTTTTTTCCTGATACAGCAAATGCCTATTTGAGTATAGGTAAGCGTATTTCTACTGTGACAGTCTATACGTTGTTTGGAATTAGTCATTCCTATCAAAGTGATGTTAATGTTCCTACCCCCCTAATTCCATCCCCTCAGTTACAACACCTTCATCAAGTAGTTGATAGGTCACTTAACAAAAATGGTAGTGATCAGAAATCTGTTTCATTAGGATTACGTTGGGATTTATACCAAAACATTGCATTTAAGACACAATGGAGCCATTACTGGATGGGGGCAAATGGTACACAATATTGGGAGGACCCCTCTTCAAAAGAAAGATCCTCTCAAGTTAATGTTTGGTCCTTAGGTTTTGATTTTATCTTTTAGTCTTATGAGAATATTAAGTATTTTAGTATTATTAATTCCTTTTTATAGTGCTCATGCTGATATTGTTCTTATAGGCAATGTTGAAAATGAGCTTAAAGCTATGACCAAAAAAGAAGTACGAGACGTGTTTTTGGGAAGAAGCCGTTCATTACCTAATGGACGTTTTGCTTTACCTCTTGATGTTCATGAACTGCGTTCAGAATTTTATAGCTTCCTAACAAGCAGATCAATTGAACAAATTAACGCCTATTGGGCTCGAATTATGTTCAGCGGTCAAGCATTACCTCCGCTGAAGTTGCCAGATTCACAAGCAGTTATTAAAGTTGTCACTGAAAATAAAGGGGCTATTGGCTATGTAGATAAAAACAGTATAGAAAAAAATAATGTCCGTATATTATTAATTTTGAAATAAAGTATGAAATTTAGATCGGTCAATCAAAAACTATTAAAATCAGTTTTTATGGTTTCAGTGATTCTAGCTATTGTAACGGCAGTTGGCTCGTTTGTAATGGAATTGGACAGAACCAAAACTCAAATGGTAATGATGATAAATCAATTGTTAGATACAGTTGAAGATACTGCTGCAATTGCTGCATATTCAAGAAATAAACAAATAGCAGACGATGTACTTAGAGGGCTATTAAAAAATGACATCATTTATAAAGCTCACTTTATAAGTGGTTCAGATTTTCATTTAGAACAATCAAAGAATTATGAAACAAAAGATGAAACTCCAATTAAACGCTTTCTTGTTTCTCCATTTGGCGACGGAGAAATACTGGGGTATTTATTAGTTCAACCAACGGCTCAATTTCAACTAATAGAAGCAAAGCATAGTGCAATAGCCAATACGCTTACCTCTATTTTTATTATTGCTTTTACAGCAATAACTATTTTTTTAATAATTCAATCCAATATATCAAAACCGCTTACTCATGTTTCAAATACATTGCATGCTATTAAAGTAGGCAAAGAGCAGCGAATATCGGTACTTAAGAAACATAGAAACGATGAATTAGGACATCTTGTTGGTGATATTAATACTTTATTAGAAGTGCTAGAAAATAAATATATCAATGAACGAACACTAAGAAAAAAAGTGGAATCTATAGAACAGAAACTACGCGATATTTATAATTCTACTAGCGCCGGTCTTTTTTTAGTTGATGAGAAAGGAAGCTTGTTAACATTTAATAAAACCTTAGAAACAATTCTAGAAAGAACAACTTTTTCTATACCTCAACAAAATAGTTTATTATCACCTTATTTTCATGAATCGAATGCATTCAATACATTAATCTCAGAAGTTATCAAATCGGGTCAATTAAAAGCACAAGATTTTTCTTTACGAGTTCCTAAAGATACCGATTTAATTTGGGTACATTGTTTGTTATCTAAAGTAACCGATGAGGAGGGCCAAACTCATATTGAAGGAGTTTTTTTTGATGTTACTAAACGAGTAGAAAATGAGAAAGCTGCTGCTTATGAAGCCAATCATGACAAGCTTACAGGATTGCTACGTCGACAAGCGTGTCAAAAACATTATGAAGATTTTAAAAAAACTGTCGTGACTTTAAGATCAAGTTTTTTATTTCTAGATCTTGATGGATTCAAACAAGCAAATGATACTCATGGTCATCTTGCTGGTGATAAAGTGTTAAGCATAACGTCTGAGCGCTTAGTAAAATGTGTTCGTGATACTGATTTAGTTTGCCGATTAGGGGGTGATGAATTCCTTGTTATTTTATTGGATTGTTCGAAAGACAATGTAATTCGTATAGCGAAAAGCATTTTATCGTCTATTCAAAAAAATATTTCAGTAGATAATACAACTAATATAAAGGTTGGCGTGAGTATCGGAATTACGCATTCAGATAAAAAAAATAAAAACGACTTTGATGATTTAGTGCAAGCGGCTGATGAAGCCATGTATGAAGTAAAACGACAAGGAAAAAATGGTTATTGCATAACAGGTAGTGAAGATAAAATTTATAACGCCTAATATAAACTGTATATTTTATATATGTAATAAGGGCTGTTGCCGTTTCAGTATTTTGTTTTTTAGTTTGCTTGCTCATTTTAGACACACTTATTTATCTTTAAAAGTATTTTAAGTTATGTGTCCTGTTTAGGAGCGTGCATGAAACAACTTCCCAATCTCTAACTGGTTTTTTTGCTCCAGCTGGGATGACCTCATTCGTTGCGTAGAATAACTATGCGCCTCATGAGATCATCCCAGCTGAAGCAAAAATCCTGCGTTATAACTTTGGGAAGTTATTCCATACACGCTCCTTAGTGTAGCCACATCATCTGGAAATGGATATGTTACATTATCAGTCAGCTAAGATGGTGAAAAAAGAAATTGCAGTACACCTCTTAGCCTACAATCTTATATGAGCAAATATTGCCAGAGCTGCCTGTCTTAATGATAAAGAGCCTAGACACCTTAGCTTTATGTCAGCGGTTCAACTGATGCGTAACACAGCAAGTTTGTGCCTCACATTAACGGAGATAGCTTTACGGAAATTAATCCCCCTTTATTAATAGCCATGGCTCAAACGGAAATTGGACAACGAAATAGACCTAATCAGCCAAGACTTATAAAGCGCAGACCGAAGGGCTACTCATTAATGACAAAGCCAAAAGATGAATATGTAACTAATTGATATAGTTTGATTTAACACCACTGGTAGCGGTATTTCTGGCTACCCCCTTGATTTAATGCAGTCATATTAACCAGAAAAGGGACTGAATTTTTTCGATAGAACAATTTATGATGCTTATGATATTTGGAGCCATATAAATTTTTTCCTTCCTTGTCAGTCTTCCTCTAAAAAACATTATTTCGTTACATGTTGTAACCAAACATTACATCACTTTGTTTAATTACGTATATATATAAATATAAATATCATTATTTTCAGTAACTTACATGTTGGCACAGCTAGTGCTATATCCCTTGTGAATCGATTTGATTCGTTATTGTAAATTAACAAGAGGAAAAATCATGAACATTAATAAAACAGCGGCTTCATTAGCAATTGCTGCAGCAACTCTATTTGCAACGGCCGTTCCAACAACGGCTTCTGCAGGTGAAAAAACTGACGTCCATTGTTATGGCGTTAACGTTTGTAAAGGTCACAACGATTGCAAAACAGCAAGTAATGCTTGTAAGGGACACGCATCCTGTAAAGGAGAAGGGTTTGTTAAGGTTTCTGAAAAAGCCTGTGCAGATATTGGCGGAACTGTCGGTAAGTAATCAAACAAATTTGAGTGATTAATTATTTTGTATTAATAGCATTAAATGCTCAATCAAAAAATTAATCACTCTTCTATGGAGAAAAAAATGTATATAAATCCAAAACAATCAATACATTCACACTTAGGCTTTGGCCTAGGGTTGAGATCAGAATATTATGAACATATTATTGAAAAACAACCTGCCGTTGATTGGTTTGAAATAATCTCTGAAAACTATATGGTTGACGGAGGAAGGCCGCTAATGTATTTGGATAAAATTCGTCGTGATTATCCTTTAGTGATGCATGGTGTTTCTTTATCTATTGGCGGTACTGACTCTTTGGATTTAAACTACTTAAAGCAACTTAAAACACTCAAAGATCGAATAGAACCGCAATGGGTATCAGACCATTTGTGCTGGACTGGTGTTAATGGCATCAATTTACATGACTTAATGCCATTAGCTTATACAAAATCAAATGTTACTCATATCGTTGAACGGATTAAAAAAGTTCAAGATTTTCTCGACTGTCAGATTTTATTAGAAAATGTATCTAGTTATGTCGGCTATCAACAATCAGAGATGCAGGAGTGGGAATTTATTCATGCCATCACTCAACAGGCTGACTGCTTTTTACTTCTGGATGTCAATAATGTCTATGTCAATGCGTTCAATCATGGTTTTGATCCCCATCACTATCTGAATGGTTTATCTATTGATCGTGTCAAACAAATACATCTAGCAGGATATACCGATGCAGATAACTATTTAATTGATACGCACGACCAACCCGTATCACCTCCTGTATGGGAGTTATATGAACAAGCGATTAAACGTTTTGGGTCAACTCCTACCATGATAGAAAGAGATGATAACTACCCTGATTTTTCGGAATTAATGATAGAACTTAATCATGCAAAATCAATAGATTATCAATTATATCCTGAGGCATGGAGGGCAGTCGCATGAAACCCTTATTAAATCTGCAATTGAATTTTAAAGACACTTTAATGACGGGTAAAAATGATATAGACACTCTCTTAAATAACAATTCACATTCAGCAGTAGCCATTTATAAAAATGCCTATCAAGTACGTTTAATAGAAACCTTAAAGGCGGATTACCCCGTCTTAGCTGCTTTATTAGGAACGGATCAGTTTAATGAATTGTCTATGGAGTATTTGAGTGAATACCCATCAACATCGTTCACTTTACGACATTTTGGACGACATCTCAGTCAATTTCTAAAACAGAATGCTATCTATAAAAAACAACCCTATTTAGCTGAAATGGCCGATTTTGAATGGCAATTAACCGATGTATTTGATATGGCTAACAGTCCATTAGCAACCATTGATGATATGAGCAATATTAAAGCAGAGCATTGGCCTTATTTAACAATTAAATTTCAAGATACCGTGAAATGCTTATATCAACACTGGAATATAGTGGATGTTTATCAAGCCATTTTATCGCAATCCCAAACACCAGAGCTAGAGTATTCTGCTACCCCAAAATACTGCTTAGTTTGGCGCAAACAATATTCCTGTTTCTTTAGGATAATCAATACCCTAGAATGGTATTCAATGAAAACACTAGAAAGTTCAAATTTTGCTGAACTTTGTCAAACATTGGCTGAACTGGATGAGAGTGAAGAGAACTCGGCTTTAAATGCAGCTACTTATTTAAAAACATGGTTATCTGCTGATTTAATTGAATCTGTAGATATACCAGAGGAAAGGTCTTAACTATGAACATTAAAATTTTATCCACCCTCTTATTTATTATGAGTGCTTTCTTATCAGGATGTGCTGAATCTCAACTATCCACCCAAAATAATCAAGAAACAACCTTGTCTGTTGCTACCTTTGCTGGCGGTTGTTTCTGGTGTGTTGAGTCTGATTTTGAGAAAGTAGTAGGCGTGCATCAGGTGATTTCTGGTTATAGTGGTGGGGCAGTTGCCAACCCCAGTTATAAACAGGTTTCTGCTGGATCGACAGAGCATGTAGAAGCGGTTCAAGTTTATTATGATCCAAAGAAAATACAGTATACAGATCTACTACAGGCATTTTGGCGACAAATAAACCCAACGGATAATGAAGGGCAATTTGTTGATCGCGGTAAACATTATCGCCCAGTCATTTTTTATCACAATAAAGAACAACAGCAAAGCGCGGAACAGTCTATAACCAACCTTCAAGAGTCAGACCGTTATGAAGCACCCATTAATACAGAAATTTCTGCTTTTAAGAGCTTTTATCCAGCAGAAGATTATCATCAGGATTATTACAAGAAGAATCCAATTCGTTATAAATACTATCGTTTTAGATCAGGTCGAGACCAGTATCTTACAGAAATATGGGGGGACGATTTACATATAAAGCCCAAGCAGAAATACTCTAAGCCAGCGGATAGTGTGATACAAGAAAGATTAACACCTCTCCAATATAAAGTGACTCAGAAAGAAGCGACAGAACCGGCCTTTAACAATCTGTATTGGGATGAAAAAAGAGAAGGTATCTATGTGGATATCGTAAGTGGCGAACCTTTATTTTCGTCTAACCATAAATACAAATCAGGGACAGGATGGCCAAGCTTTAGCCAACCGTTAAATGCAGATCATATTGTGGAAAAGACGGACTATTATTTGGTTTATCCAAGAACGGAAGTCCGAAGTAAATTTGGTGACTCTCATTTAGGTCACTTGTTTACAGACGGGCCTCAACCCACAGGGCTTCGTTATTGTATAAACTCTGCTTCTTTACGGTTTGTTCCTGTCGATCAACTACACGCTGAAGGATACAGTGATTATATTGCTAAGTTCTCAACTCAATAAGGAGCAAAAATGTTACACCTTTGTAAGCGCGGAAATGAGGTATGGCAGACTCGCCAGAAGTCGGACTTTATTGCTCCCTTATTATTAAGACTTTATTTAGTGCCCATTTTCTGGATGGCAGGAACCAAAAAACTAAATTCATTTGATTCAACGGTTGCCTGGTTTGCTAATGAAGATTGGGGGCTAGGCTTACCTTTTCCTGAATTAATGGCTTTTTTAGCAACATGGACTGAAGTTCTTGGCGCTGTTCTATTATTAATTGGCTTGGCTGTGAGTTGGATTACTTTGCCTCTGATGATCACCATGCTGGTTGCTGCTATCACAGTACATTGGAAAAATGGTTGGTTAGCTATCGCTGAGGGAAGTGGTTTTTTTGCAAACGAACGAACAATGGGAGCAATAGATAAACTAGATAGAGCAAAAGATATTCTTCAACAACAGGGGAATTACAGTTGGTTAACGGAAAATGGCAGTTATGTCATTTTGAATAATGGAATTGAATTTTCAGCTACTTATTTTATTATATTATATTATATTATTAGCATTATTCTTTATGGGTGGAGGCCGTTTTATAAGTCTTGATTATTGGTTTTTACATTTTTTAAATAAACAGGTACATGATTACGTATAAGCTTCAGCCAATACTGAAACGTATAATAAGGTTGCTCTAAGCCCTCTCCCCACTTGGGGCGAGGGCTTAAGAGCAAAACCGTACAACCTCCAATTTAGCTGAAACTCATGGGTAATCAGGAACAGGTATGACAATGAATGTTAAAGGTAAACTATTTCTATCAATAGGAATGTTAATATGTTCTACCCACTCTATTTTTGCTAAAGAATTTTCCAGTTCACCAGAAGCAACCGAACTCATTGAACTTTATACATCTGAAGGGTGTAGTAGCTGCCCTCCTGCTGACAAGTGGCTAAGGCAGCTTAAGTCGAATCCTCAGTTATTTACAAAATTTATTCCACTGTCGTTTCATGTTGATTATTGGAATCAATTAGGTTGGGAAGATAGGTTTTCAAAAAAACAGCACAGTGATAGACAATATCGACATCAAAGAGAAGGCAATATTAGCCAAGTTTATACCCCTGGGTTTGTTGTCAATAATGAAGAGTGGCGAAGTTGGAGATTAGGGCGTTTATTCCATTGGCCAGATAGCCAAAAAAAAGTAGGCATTATTAGAGTAGACTACCGCTTAAACAACCTTGAACTCAATATTTTTTTCACACCAGAGATACCCATTAATGACAAGCTGTTAGTCATCAATACAGCGATTCTTGGCATGGGATTAACAAGTGATATCAAATTAGGTGAAAATAGAGGCCGTCAATTAAAACATGACTTTGTTGTTTTATCACAAAGTCGGTATCAGGTGAAAATAACGAAAGATAAAACTCAATCTTGGCAAGTGCCTCTGTTACCCATTCCTGCAGAGGGACAAAACCAATCTGTATTGGTTGTGTGGCTATCAAAAGTCAACTCACAAAATGTCATTCAAGCAACTGGGGGCTATTTATAAGTGAATTCCATTGAACTGGTTTTTTAAATTTTTATACTAAAATATGTAGGAGTAAATAATGTCTCATCAATTATTATGGCTATGTCACCGTTAAGTGTGGATTTTAATATATTAAGATTGCTCCTTAAGCCCTCTCCTGCTGGAGAGGGTTTGGGTGAGGAGAAAATAAACAGCATGCAATTCAATATTTCTTTTTTTATCTTTTGAATTAATAAGA
>WTAG01000008.1 GCA_013139755.1 Methylomarinum sp.
ACAAGAGCGGCAATTCAGAGACGAGTTAATCTTGCGATAACGGACCCCTTAAGCCACACTCTTGTCATTGGTGAGTGTAGCTGTTATTTTACCTTCTAATCAACTACTAATTTCAATGGTAGACCCCAATGTCTACCCCAATGTCTTATGTCTTTCCAATGCTAGATTTAATGTCTAAAGTTTTTGGCATTTCTGCCGATAGGTGTAACTGTTTGACAGTAAACGCATAGTTTACCTTCTGGTTTGAATAGAAGCACAAATCCACAAGGCGACCAGTCTGGTGTGTTAGGTCGTTTTTTTCGACTGGCTGCAAAGATTTCCCTCTTAACGCTGTTAAAGGACAAGCGTATTTGTTCGAGGAAAAGTTGTAGAAAGTGGTGGGTTAAGTTTGTCAGGCAATACACCTCATCGTTTGTATCTGTTCTCGTTGATGAGGCTAATCATGAAAAAAGTTGTGTCATTCGGGTATTTTGCCGCTAGGTAAGCTTGTTAGACAGGTATAAAAAATCATTAGTCTTTTTTGTGTTTTATAAGCCCAATTTGCTGACCATAGTTGTGTGGAAAATATCTTTTTAAATATTAAATTTAGGTGAAAATATGAAGTTAAGTCGTGTTTCATTATTGAGTTCTATTGTTATGCTGGCATCATTCTCTGGTATGGCCGAAGCAGGTTCCGCCTGTACGACCAGTGTAGCTAATGGCAGTTCTGTTAATGGTAAATCTTTGTGGGGAGAGGTTCCTACTCAAGGTGGGCCATCCGCTGACACTTGTGATGTGGATCAATTTGCTTGGAACAATTTTTTATACCTGACTGCTGATGATAGCTCGGGACATCCACGGTTTATGAGTTTGGCTCCTTGGTACGATGCCTTGCCAAAATTAGGAAAACCGGTTTGGACTGGCAAGTACGCTGAGCTTAAATCTACGCAAATGAATAAAAATATGAATCACCTGCAAGCGGGTGACTCTTTTCATTTATTAGACGTGAGCGGCAAAACGGTTACTTATGATATTCGTGTTAACGAGGACTTTGTTAACTATATTGTTGATAACAGCATGTATTCCAAGCCTGCTTTAAATAAAGCCGCTAATGCTTTTAATGCAGACCAGACTAAAGGAGGGGTGTGGTTACCTCCTACTACAGCGGCATCTAAAAAATCAGCGCTTGAGATTAAGACGGCATGGCGTGATTATGGTAGTAAACCAAGCGATTGCCCCTCTACCACGATGCATTGTGAAAAAGATAGTGAGGGCATCTGGTGGGGGCTGATTGGTATGCATTTAGTGCAAAAAACCCCTAACCACGGCGAAATGATTTGGGCATCTTTTGAGCATGTTGCCAATGCGCCTGATTGTGCAGTGGGTGGCAGTAATCCTATCCAACAGAACCCTGCTGGGTTAAGTAATGGATGGAATCTATTTAACTATGACATCTATACCGCAGCGGGTGGTAAAGACAAAACATGTGCATACCCTCAAAGCGGTGTGACTGATCCTTTGTGCTTAACTAACTCAAATCCAGCTGGCGATAATGAAACTTGGGTCTCGGTTAATATCTGTCGTACAGATCAGTTGCCTCCAGCGACTAATTGTGATTCTGCGACCAGTAATCTGGGTATTACTTCTTGCTTAAATAGCAGTGTGCAAACAACGCTTAATAATAAATGGGCTAATTATCAGTTAATTGGTGCAGAGTGGGGTTCTTGGGGAGCTGCCCAAGGACAAATAACACCATTAACTGGTTGTTTTAACATATATGATGGCACAGGGTCTGGCGTTGGATCACTGGGGATGAGTTGTACTAATCCAGCTCCCACAGCTGAGAATACGATGAATATTGCGGGTACTACGAATTTGGCAAACACTACGATGGAAACATGGATGCAAAAGGGTATCAGTCTTACCACTGGCTCAGGTAAGTCATCAGAAACCTGGACTCAGCAAGATTGTTTTTCATGTCATCAACCAACTACGGCCTCTTATCAAGGTGATATGAGTCACTTGTTTGGGCGTGTTCAGCAGAAAACGGCTGATATTCAAGCAGGCCCTATATTTGATAATGACCAAGCTAAGCAAGTCTGTCCAACAGTATGTAAAAGTGTGGATAGTCAATGGAATGGGCAATGGACTACAACTGTGCCGGGCGTAATGTCAGTTTGTGGATGTGAGGTGAAAAAATAGTAAAAAAGGCGCCTGGTATTTCTTTAAAGAGCCAGGCGCTCTTACTTGTTGGCGTATGTTTTTAAGTGCTGTTTTTATAACAAAGTTAACCTTTCTATCTTGTTGGGTTGGGAAATGTGGATAAAACCAAGCGCTTTTTTGTGACAAAATCATGACAAAAGCAAAGAATGATCTGATTTTATAGAGGTAAATTGTTAAAATTGGGGATTACTCATCAAATTAAGTCATCATGAAAAAACATTCTGCACTTCCCAAGGAAGCAGAGCACTAGGGGCAGGTCTTTGATTTATGACTATTAAAACTCCATTTTCTGGTTATGACGTGCTAGCAAATTTAATCCTAAAAGATCTAGTCGCACTATCCTTCGTCTTGTAGTTATTATTCAACAAGCTCAACGTAGCAATTATCATAAATCAAAGACTTGAACCCAATGTCTTTGTGGTTGATTTTTTAGTTATAAAAAACTTGGAATAACAGCATGCTCTGCCTGGCCCCATTTATTTTGATCTACATATCCTGCACTCTAGCATCAGTTATCAGTCAAAAAAAGACTTAAGTCCAATAACTCTAAACGGGATAACATG
Source organism: Methylomarinum sp. (assembly GCA_013139755.1). Next base: position 2,766 of record WTAG01000008.1, read on the forward strand.
TATTTAGTACAAGATAAACGGATATGGATAACATTTAGTCCTTGAGCACAACAGCCCCATCAACCATTTAATTCATAACTGGGATAAGCAATAACAGCAAAGCTGATGAAGGGCCTGTTAATAGCATATCGCTACTAATCTCTGCTATGCTCAGCATTACATTTATAAGCAAGCAGAGACGAGCAAATGATAATGCTTAAAATGGCAGAATGACGACCTTATTCTCTTTAAATAAAGGAATAAGTAGACGCTTACGTTTGGTATCTATACCAAGATCAGCGGGCGCATCCAAAGCTTTCGCAAATACAGTAAATGTGAGGTCTTTGTTCAGGGCATAAATGGCGGACCCACCCCAACTGGATAGCAGAAAACGGCCATCTTTAAGCTTAACCAAACCGTCCAACCCGTCATTGGGCGGCGTCGGCAGAGCTGTTTGTTTACCCGCACGGTTGATGCTGATCATTTTTCCAGAACCAAAAGTGACTATCACGAGCTGTCCATTATCATCCCAAATGCCGTTAGGGCCTCCCAAATCTTTGTCTTTAATGACTGTTTGGTATTGACCATTGGCCCAGACTTTGTAAATCGCATCCGTACCAGAGGGCACAAGTCCTGCTTTAAAACCGCTATCGGTTACGTAAACGTAATCACCGGCTCCAGGCGTTATGCCATTTAAGAATGTGCTTCCGGTGATGGTGATAGATTTTTTTTGTTGACCGTCTGACAACCTAAACACATGCACTTGATCGATGTCTGTTACAAATAAATTCTCGCCGACAATGGCTGCCCCCTTGGGTGCATTCAAAGTAACGCCTTCTTTTTTTCCATCAATCCATTTAAGATCGATAACACGTCCATCGGGTTTAAGTTTGGAAATAAAGCCATTACCATCGACGGCTAAAGATCCACCATTGATATTAGTCACCAGATAAACATCATCAACGGCGTTGTATTCCACCGACTCTGGCGTGGCAAAACCAGCATCAGCCACGACAATTTTCTTAGCAGGCTCCTTTGCAAATGCCACGACTGACCAAATCAGTGATAGCAATATAATAATAACTTCTTTTGGTTTGTATGCTGTTTTCATGAAAACCTCCTTCGATCAGTTAAAATTTGAGTAACATTTAAATAATCACTCCAAGATAAGCAGTTAACTTAATGCCTCGCGTATGTGGTAAAGCGAATCTTCAAACGCCTTGACACAATCGTAGACATTATCACATGTCGGCACAAAGCTAGTGCTGTTTAGCATCATATATACAGTAGGATTAGGCTTCACATTGTTTGGTTTCAACTTGCATTTCCTGTTCTTGGGTTTTGCTAATCAATCTTGCACTTTGCTTTTAACGCGTGTTCTGAGGAGGTAATCAAACCATGGCCAAGTAACACACCAATTTGCACAAGAGTTTCTACCAAGGTGATGTTCAAAATGCCAACGCAAATGTCGCCTTGCCCAAACTGGGTCTAGGTGGGCCTTACGATGTTTGTAATAATATAGGGCTAAAGACACATATACTGCACTGGTAAATGCAGGAACTATTAAGAACATCGGCACGTGCAGTAATACAATACTGGCTAACACAACTAGTTCTTTGCTTTGAGTATTCCAGGTTTTTAAGTTCAACTTTTGATACCCCGGATCAAGCATTCCGTTACGGGCACTGATAACATGATGTTCTTGCAAATGATAAGCCCAAAAACTATGCTTTTTTCTCCCCAGAGCATGGAGAATATACTTGTGTATCAGCCATTCACCGGCATTGGCATATAATAAACCTAGAAAGAATTGAACGATTAAAGTGAGCATTAGATATTGAAAGATTTTTTGGCAGTGAATTATCTTGGCAGTATTAAAAATTATTTACAAGAAAACAGTTTATTATCTCCGTGATACAGGAATTGCTGAGGAACGAATTACATCATGGATGGTGTGTAGTAAAACAATGCAGGAACAGTTGTCGAGGAGCAGTTGCCGAGCGCATCTTTCGCGCGCCTGATGCGTTTCCTATGTTATTACCTTAACTTAATGACATTGCTGATAGGCCCTTTATTTTCTACAGCAACCTTTGGATTCACCTTTTAACAGGGATTCTTGAATAGGAGGGCAGGGGACATTGCCAAAAGAGCAAAAAACACAGCAATCATCTGCGTTGGGTTTTAATAGACATCCGCAGCCTTTGCAATCGTAAAAAAATTGGCATGCATTAGTCGGCATGGTTTCTAATTCTTTGTGACCGCAGTTTGGACAAGTAATGGTTGATTGTAATTGAGGTTCAGCTGATGAGGTCATTTAGCTTACTCCGGTTGTGCCTGCTAGGCTGGGTGTTGGTTCCCATCATCATAACTCATAGTTTAATTTCTAATCGAGTGATTTTATTTTCCATATCATCCGCAGGCACAGTGCAGCATAATAAAATCTCATTATGGTTTAAAGGTATGTCGATTTCTTGTATGTAAGACACGGTTCCTTGTAGCAACTTGGCCTTACATGCACCGCATTGACCGCTACGGCAACCATATTCTGGAGTGAGTCCATGGGCTTCTGCAAACTCTAATAAGTTGCCATCAGCTTTTGACCAGGCTTGTTCGAGCTGTGAGTCAGTAAATGTGACGATAGCTTCGTTGGCAGCCGGAAGTTGTGGGGTAAGGTTTTTATCCCGTACTAATGAGGCCGGGCCAAATGCTTCGGCAAAAATATGCGAATCACTAACACCCAGCGCTCTAAGGCTGTTGTATTGGCTTTGCATAAAACTGTTGGGTCCGCATAGATAAACATCATAATCTTCTGCTGCTGGTAATAGCGTCTGCAACCATTGTTTAGAAATACGACCTATATGCTGGTAGTCAATACCTGCTTGTAAGTGTGGCTCTGGTTGACTCAAGGCCCAGAAGATACGGATATAACCTGCTGAGTTATCAGCGATTTCATTGAGTTCAGCATAAAAGGCGCGTTGCGTATTGTTTCGCGCTGAGCAAATCAGCGTTATAGCTTGGATTGAGCGAGTCCGTATGGCTTCCTGCAAGGCATGTCTAGTCATGGCAATCATCGGTGTAATACCTATACCCGCAGCTATCAACACCGCTGGACGCTTGCGTGATGCATCGAAGGTAAAAGATCCTGTTGGGGCTTTAGCATTAATAACACTGTCCACCCTTATTTGCTGATGCATAAAACTAGAAAACACACCGGAAGGTGTATCATTATTGCCTTGCTCGTGTTTAATGCTGATTCTAAAGAGGGCATCACCAGGTGCACTGGATACTGTGTAGGTTCTAATGTGCTCCTTACCCTCTATTTCGGTCTTCAGAGTTAAAAACTGACCCGCTTTAAAATGAGGTTTTTGATCTGCCGGTGCTTGTAGATAAAATGATTTGATTACACTACTTTCTTCGACAATTTTAATGAGCTGATATGGCTGCCAGGTATTGCTTAGACTTTTTGCTTTTTTTGCCGCATCGGCTTCTTTCCAGCTACCGGTTAGTTCAGTATTGGGTGAGTAATCTTGTAAATTCCAGCGTAATGGCAGCACATTTTTAAGCCAGCGGCCATGATCGATGTGGAATCGCCAGAGTCTTTCTGCTCCTGTAAAAAACTGAGTATCTGGTGAGTACCATAAGATTTCTACTGTGCCAGTCAGTGTGAGTAAGTGACCGTGAGTGAAGTCAATAAACAGTAATCCTGCTTTAGAGTTTTCTAAAAAATTGCCTAGTGTATTGAAATGAAAATTGCCTAGATAGTCGGGAATGGTGAGTGACTGTGCATCATCCACTCTAATAAAACCTGGCTTTCCCCCGCGATGAGAGACATCTGCACCTTCACTGGCGGTATGGCTGCCATTGGCAATATAGCTGGCGACAAAAAAGGTATCGCTATTGCTGATTAAATCGATTGCTTGTTGGTCAAATTCGGTTAAATCTTTACAGACCACTGGAGCCATAGATAATGGATCTATGCTGTGTAGTTCGCGGTGCTGGATATATTGCGGGCAATTACCAAATGCTTGATTTACTGTTAGCTCTACACCCTTATCAGAGGCATGGCTGATAGATGTTGATAAACGATTTCTGCGACGGCTTTCTAGTTCTATGCCTAGTAAGCCTAATCTGTTGCCAGTGATTAAAGATTCGTTTAATGGATCACCTGTTACAGGTGTGGCGTTAATTTGCAGGTGCTTATTGTCCGTGGAGGTAATAAATCCCGGTTGATTAAATAATATGGATGCCCACGGCCACCCTTGCTGATCGGCATGAGCAACAAAAACAAAAGGTAATTGCGCGTAAAAATCTCTATGCTGATCAGGCATAAAATCACGAATAACCTGACGACCAAAGCGTTCCATTTTGTCGCGTACACCCAAGCGTTGCTGGATTTTTTGTTCACCCCTATGGAAAGGTGATTCAATCACTTTGCTCATATCATATACCTCGCTGTGTTAGTTGGGGGATGTTGGCGCGTTTTTATAAAATCAACTTAATGTTCTTAAGCCCTCCCCAGCAAGGGAGGACTTTTAAGAGCTTGTCTATGCTTTTTAATCATTAAGCCGCTAACCCAACAACAGATGCTTGCATAGGAATAAAGCCATGCAAAGATTCAACTCGTTGCAACCATGCTCTAACATTTGGATAATGCTGCAAAGATAC
>WTAG01000549.1 GCA_013139755.1 Methylomarinum sp.
CCGAGATGATGATTAATAAATCACCCGCTTGAATACTGGGCGTTACAATTTCGCCTACAACGCTAACATCATATCCACTATGCACCAACCGCATGGCAAAGAAGTTACCGACAAGTTTTGATCGACCTGCTCCTGAGATAAATATACGCTTTGCTTTATCAAGCATCGCGGTTAATTTTTCATCATACGAGCTTTCTGTCGCTTCTAAGATACCGGTGATTTTGTCTATAACAAGTTGTTGATGCATGTTTTGTCCCTTATGCTGCGTCTACTAATTCACGAATTTCACGTGCTGATTCAGCTGGTGATGCTGCGCCGTAGATTGCTGCACCAACAACGATGATGTTTGCGCCTGCACGTACTACGTCTTGTACTGTTGAGTGGTTGATACCGCCCGCAATTGAAATACGTACGCCTAGACCTAGACCTAAGATGTCTTGTAAGTCATTGAATGGTGTTTCGCCTGCTGCTTGTGCATCAAGACCGGTGTGAATACCTACGATTTGTGCGCCAGCGTCTACAGTTGCAATTGAACATGCGGCTTTGTCTGCTACATTGATCAAATCAATTTGTGCTTCTGCACCGTATGCTTTTGCTGCTTTGATTACGCCTTGGCATGTTGCTATACCTGATACACCTAGTACTGTACAGATGTCTGCGCCTGCTGCGTAAAATGGTGTTGCTTCGTATTCACCAGCGTCCATTGTTTTTAGGTCAACTAAAAGCAATTTTTCTGGAAAACGTGCTCTTAACTCTGATACTAGAGCAACGCCGTTATGCTTGATGCATGGTGTACCGATTTCAAAAATGTCAACATAAGGGGCTACTTCTTCTGCAAGAGCTACTGTTGCGTCGAAATCTAATGAGTCTAATGCCATTTGAATTAATGGTGTTGCCATGTTATGTACTCCGATTGTTTTTATTTATATTGAAAATATCTTCTTTCAAGTCGCACTCTAAATCAGAATATGCTCGCATGTCAATTTTACACGCTAGGTTATTCCTTTTATTTTCAATCAAAATACACACCACAAATACAAAAATAGGCTTTAACAATCATATTGTTAATAATCCACACAGCCCCTTTACTAATCACCTAAACAACAACACTTATTTTTTTCATTAACTTACAAATAACCTACAATTAAAGCGGTATTCATTGAGTACTAGACAAATCAAACCTGTCTATGCCATTCTCACCACTACATTATTTTTCATTACTGCCAAACTTATGCAGCCACTCTCAAACATTCATGCACTGATCATAGATATGGATGGTGTTTTATGGAAAGGCAGCCAAGCCTTACCTGGTCTTACTGATTTTTTCCAAGCACTCAGAGACCTAAAAATCCCTTTTCTACTAGCCACCAACAATGCCAGCCTAACCCAAGACCAATATATTGATAAACTTGCCTCAATGCATGTTGCTGTCAGCCCTAATGAAATACTCACATCAAGCATGGCAACTGCCTGTTATTTATCTGAACAAGTAGACCCAAAATCTAGTCGAGTGTTTGTAATTGGTGAGGACGGCCTGCGTCAACCACTGATAGAAAAAGGTTTTACCTTAATTGATTGTTATCAGAATAATGCCGAGTCTGCTGATTTTGTTATTTGCGGTCTTGATAGACAATTAATCTGGGATAAGCTTGTAAATGCCTCGTTACACCTTAGCGCAGGCGCAAAATTTATAGCAACCAATGCAGACACCTCACTCCCTACTGAGCGCGGCACAATCTTAGGTAATGGTGCTATTCTTGCTGCCTTACAAGCCGCGACACAGATCAAGCCGACAATCATTGGCAAACCAGAGCCTATCATGTACCAACAAGCCATAAATATGTTAGGCATATCACCGGATAAAACCGTTGCCATTGGGGATCGTTTAAATACTGACATTTTAGGCGCTGTTAACACAGGTATTCGCAGCTTAATGGTCTTAACTGGCATTTCTACTGAAGCTGATTTAAAAACAATAGATTACCAACCCACATGGATAATGCCTGACATACAAGCTGTAACCAAAGCATTATTAAACAACATCACGCCCTAAACCGCAGACTGGAGTTGAAATGAAAAAATTTATAAATACCACTGATACTTTACTAGAGGAAAGTCTGCTTGGCTTTTCAAAAGCACATGCAGACATCATTAAGTTAAATACGCAGCCCTATTTTGTTCACAGAACACAACCAACAAAGAACAACAAAGTAGCCCTCATTTCAGGTGGAGGCTCTGGTCATGAACCTTTACACACTGGTTTTGTGGGTACAGGCATGCTTGATGCTGCTTGTCCGGGACAAATATTCACCTCACCTACGCCTGATCAAATGATGGCAGCCGTCGAAACAGTTGAAAATAAGGCCGGCGTATTATTTATCGTTAAAAATTATGCTGGCGATGTGATGAATTTTGAAATTGCTAGCGAAATGTTGGACTGTCCTTACGAAACAGTACTGATTGATGACGATGTTTCTTTACCCAAAGCTCATAGCACCGGACGCCGTGGAGTCGCCGGAACCTTAATCGTAGAAAAAATGGTGGGAGCAGCAGCAGAAAATGGCATGAACCTATCTGACTGCAAGGCATTAGGCGATAAAGTTAATCAAATGACTGCATCCATGGGCGTTGCATTAAACTGTTGCACCGTGCCTGCACTTGGCAAGCCTACGTTTGAGCTAGCTGACGATAAAATTGAAATGGGCGTAGGCATTCATGGAGAACGTGGTCACGATACCATTAACCTAATGAGTGCGACAGAAATAGTTGATCGATTAGCCAATGCCATCAACGATGACCTACAGCCTCAAAAAGGACAAAAAGCGCTATTGCATGTTAACGGCTTAGGTGCCACACCATTAATGGAGTTACATCTAATCTATAATTTAGCCGCTCAATATTGGGAGCAACGTGGTGTTGATATTTGCCGATCGCTAGTTGGCAACTACACCACATCACTTGATATGACAGGCTGCTCAATTACCCTCACTTTACTAGATAATGAAATGATCCAGTTATGGGATGCACCTGTTAATACCGCTAATTTACGCTGGGGATGTTGATTAAAAGCAAGCACAAGGTTAAAGGCAAAAAGGAAGAGCCTCTCAGCTTTTTTTTCGCCTTTTAGCCTTACGCCTGCTCTTTCAATACATCTACCATTGCACAAATCATTAACTGACTAGTTCTTGCACCGGCATCTATATGACCTATGCTTTTTTCCTCCAGATAAGATGCTCGTCCCTTAGTAGCCAACATATCCTGAGTTGATTCCATACCTTTCTGTGCAGCCTGACTAATAGTTTGCAATAGTTGAATAAAATCAGCATTACTCTTAGCACCTTGATTTAATGCATCTGCTACAGGAATTAAAACATCAAGCATGGTTTTTTCTCCAGCATCCGCCTTCCCTCTTTTTTTAACAGCCTCAACGCCTTGGCTAAAAACATCTGCGAAACCTTGCCTATTTAATACCTGCTTATCAGCCGCCGCCTTACTCATACTGATAAATAAGGTACCAAATAATGACCCTGATGCACCACCCATAGTTGATAACAATGTCATCCCTATTTGTTTTAATGCTTTTGCCCAATCAAGCTGAGACAACTCAGTCATTTGAGGTGTTAGTGCATCAAGACCTCTTTGTAGATTAGTCACATGATCACCATCACCCAACACTTGATCTAGAGCTGTTACCTCTTCGGCATTTTGTTCTATTATTTCAGTCACTGCACGTATTAATGACGGCAACATATCAGGAGTAAATTGCATAACGACACCTTATTGATTGTTTTTTATAATTTATAACTTAACATTTTCCTAGCGATCAATTTTAACTATCAACACAAAAAAGCAAAGGTTATGCTAATATCCGTTAAATACATCTATATCAACTGGCAATTCATTGGTATTAGGTGGTTTCTTGTAATAAATACACTAAGATTGCGCCGAATTTTTGTTTGTCTTCAAGGCGCAGCGTAGGACGCATAGCAAGCTATGTAACCGAAGCTGCAACACCGAAGACAGACAAAAAGACCAGCAAGACTGGTCTATTTATTACGGGAAACCGCCTTAATAATAACTATAAAAATATAAGAGGTGATTCATGGAAATCTTAATCGTTATCGTTTTAGCCTTGGCTTTATTGGCTTTTGTTCTTATGCCGCAAAAAAAAGATGAAAATTCATCTGAAATATCTAACACAGATTCTGACCGCGACTACGATAGAGAAGAACAAGAAAGACAACACCTAAGAGAAGAAAGATTAAATCAAGAAAATATTGCCATAGAACAAGAAAGAGCTATCAGAATTGCTCAAGAAGAATTAGCAGATCGTGAAAACAGAATAAATCAATCAGAACGTGAATTACGATTCCTACAAGATGACCTAGATGAACGCGCCAACCATCTAGAGCGTACTGAAATTGAAACCACAACCTCTCAGCAAGAATTAGATAGACAAAAAGAAGCACTTGAGCAAGAAGAGCGAGCCCGAAGACAGATACAAGATGATGTGGAATACCGTGCAGCTCAATTAGCTCGTGAAGAACAAGAAATCCAAGCGCATCAAGAAGATCTCGCTGCCCAAGCTGAAAGAATCGCTCAATTAGAACAAGAAAATCAATCCACTCTCTTCGATTTAGAGACAAAAGCAGATGAACTCGCTAGAAAAGAGAGAGAGATTCTCTACACCCAAGAAGAACTAAACACAAGACTTGAACAAGAAAGACTTGAACAGGAAAGACTTGAACAAGAAAGACTTGAACAGGAAAGACTTGAACAAGAAAGACTTGAACAGGAAAGACTTGAGCAGGAAAGACTCGAACAAGAAAGACTTGAGCAAGAAAGGCTTGAACAGGAAAGACTTGAGCAAGAAAGGCTTGAGCAAGAAAGACTTGAACAGGAAAGACTTGAGCAAGAAAGACTTGAGCAGGAAAGACTTGAGCAGGAAAGGCTTGAACAGGAAAGACTTGAGCAGGAAAGACTTGAGCAAGAAAGGCTTGAACAAGAAAGACTTGAGCAGGAAAGGCTTGAGCAGGAAAGGCTTGAACAAGAAAGACTTGAGCAGGAAAGACTTGAGCAAGAAAGGCTTGAACAAGAAAGACTTGAGCAGGAAAGACTTGAACAAGAAAGACTTGAACAAGAAAGACTTGAACAAGAAATACTTGAGCAAGAAAGACTTGAGCAGGAATCAATAACTGAAGCTGAAGACAGTGCCCCAGCCATAACAGAAAAACAAATTGATTTGGTTCAATCCACCTGGCAAATGATTGTTCCAGTTAAAGAGCAAACAGCTGAGTTATTCTATAAAAAATTATTTATAACTGCCCCCGAAGTAAAACCTTTATTTACCGGAGATATAAAAGCACAAGGCGAAAAACTTGTCTCCTCTATCAACCTCGTTGTTAATTCTTTAAGAAGCTTAGATCATGTTGTTCCCGCATTACAAAGCATGGGCGAACGCCATGTTAGTTATGCTGTAAAAGCTGAACATTACGATATTGTTGGTGCAACTTTATTGTGGACTTTAGAACAAGGTTTAGGCAATAACTTTACCGATGAAGTAAAAGAAGCATGGACAATTGCATATGGTCTGATTGCCGGCACAATGATTGACGCTGCAAATTATTAATCAGAAAATGCCACGCATGGCAATCATGCGTGGCATTATTTTTACAACCAGCCAGCCCACTATTTCCTTCAGTACCCCCCTTCACAAAACGCTTTTACCTCTCTAAACGATAAATCCAAGTATAATACCTGCTAAAACAAACACTGGGCACCTTATAGCAACCTAAATAAGGGGAAGGATTTATCTAAATTCAATACATATTGCGTAGGAGCCTCGGCGCGAGCTTTTTGTTCTATATTAATGGTATGAAATAATGACACCAAGAACGGTTGTTCATACAAAAGAATAAAACAACAACTTATTTACATTGATAGTATCCAACCAAACCATCAACTAATAGACTCTCTGGCATTCAATAACACATGCAAAAACAAGAAACATTCACCCCCTGTGATCTCGTTATTTATGGTGCATTAGGCGACTTATCGACTCGCAAACTTATCATTTCTTTATATCGCTTAGAAAAAGCAGGACTCATTGAACAGGACACCCTGATTACAGGTGTCGATTTGCATGCTAAAAGTAACCCGGAATTTATTGAAATTGCTTACCAAAGCCTAGAAAATTTCTTAAATGAGGAAATTGATAAATCCATTTGGCAGAGGTTCTCTGCAAGACTGTCCTACTTACAAATTGACCTCACTAAAAAAGAGCAGTATCAAAAACTAAGTAACGTAGTTGATTCAGAAAAAAGAATTCTAATCAATTACTTTTCCGTCGCTCCTTTTCTGTTTAAACACATTTGTCAGGGACTTGATCAATCGGGTGTTTTAACTAAAGACTCAAAAGTCGTCATGGAAAAACCCTTAGGTCATGATCTTAAATCATCGCAAGAAATTAACGATGCTTTTGCAGAAGTTTTTAATGAAGACCAAATCTTTCGCATAGATCATTACCTTGGTAAAGAAACGGTACTTAACTTATTAGCCTTACGTTTTGCCAACTCTATTTTCACCAGCAACTGGGATCATAACACCATTGATTCCATACAAATCACTGTTGCTGAAGAAGTAGGTATTGAAGGTCGCTGGCAATATTTTGACCAAACAGGTCAAACACGAGACATGTTACAGAATCACTTATTACAGATTTTGACATTTATCGCCATGGAACCCCCAGTTAATTTAGAAGCCAAAAGCATTCATCGCGAAAAAATCAAAGTGCTTGAAGCATTACGCCCCATTACTGCCGCTAATGTTGCTGAAAAAACGGTCAGAGGTCAATATGCCTCTGGATTTTTAAAAGGCAAAGCGGTTCCAGGTTACTTGGAAGAAGAAGGGGCCAATACAGAAAGTACAACAGAAAGTTTTGTTGCTTTACGTGTCGATATTGATAACTGGCGCTGGGCTGATGTACCGTTTTATTTGCGCACTGGAAAACGCATGCAAAACAAACGAACAGAAATTGTCATAAATTTTAAACAATTACCTCATAATATTTTTAAAAATAGCTTTCAAGACCTACCCGCCAACAAATTAGTGATTCACCTTCAACCTAAAGAAGGTGTAGAAATACAAATGCTTAACAAAATCCCCGGGATTGATAGCAGTATTGAATTACATAAAACCAAATTAGATTTAAGCTTTTTTGAAACATTTAAAAACCAAACTGTCTTTGGTGGTTATGAAAGACTTATTTTAGAAGCCATGCGAGGCAACCCCACCTTGTTTTTGAGTCGAGAAGAAATTGAACAAGCGTGGACATGGGTTGACTCCATCCAGGATGCCTGGACACACCAAAATGAAGATCCAAAACCATACCCAGCCGGTAGCTGGGGGCCTGTTGCCTCCATTGCTTTGTTAGCACGCGACGGTAGAGACTGGGAAGAATAAATGTAGAGCGGACTAAAGTCAGCCCTAGCCTAATACGATTTTTTAATTACAAGCGGCTACTAAAAAAACAACAGTAGCTATCTAAAGAGGAGCCATTATGCACCCGATTGTAGAAAAAGTGACACAAGACGTTATAGAACGTAGTCATGAATCTCGAACAGCCTATTTGAACTATATTGATGGACTTGCCAAAGAAGGCCCTGTTCGTAGCAAACTTGCCTGCGGTAACTTAGCCCATGGTTTTGCGGCTTGCAGTCCTTCTGAAAAAGCAGATTTAACGGGAGAACAAAAGGCAAACATCGCAATCATCTCTTCATACAACGATATGTTGTCAGCACACCAACCTTATAAGGATGCGCCTGATTTAATTAAAGCAGCAATCCATCAAGCAGGCGGTGTTGCTCAATTTGCAGGCGGTGTACCCGCCATGTGCGATGGTATTACCCAAGGCCAACCAGGCATGGAACTATCGCTATTTAGTCGTGATTTAATTGCCATGACCACAGCGATTGGCATGAGCCACAACATGTTTGACGGTGCTTTATATTTAGGCGTCTGTGACAAAATTGTACCCGGTTTATTAATTGGCGCACTTAGCTTTGGCCACTTACCGTCCATTTTTATTCCGGCAGGCCCGATGCCAAGCGGCATCACCAACAAAGAAAAAGCACGCGCTCGCCAAGACTATGCAGTAGGTAAAATAGGTCGAAAAGAACTATTAGAGTCTGAATCAGCTTCTTACCATGCACCCGGCACATGCACTTTTTATGGTACCGCTAACAGCAACCAAATGATGATGGAAATCATGGGCTTGCATTTACCATGCAGTTCTTTTGTTAACCCATATACCCCTTTACGTGATGAATTAACAGAAGAAGCCGCAAGACAAGTCCTTAAATTTACTGCACTGGGTGATGATTACCGCCCTATTGCTCACATGGTTAGTGAGAAAGCTATTATCAATGCGGTTATCGGCTTGCTAGCAACAGGCGGCTCAACCAACCACACCATGCATTTAATTGCTATTGCCCGCGCATCAGGTATCACTCTGAACTGGGATGATTTCGACACCCTTTCTCGTGTGATTCCCCAGTTAACAAAAATATACCCCAATGGTCCGGCTGATGTTAACCACTTCCATGCTGCGGGCGGTATGGGCGTACTGATTGCTGAACTACTGAAACATGGTTTATTGCACGAAGATATCCTGACAGTAGCTGATAAAAAAGGCATGAACAGTTACACCCAGGAACCTAAATTACATGATGACAAACTAGTTTGGGACGATTGTCCTGAAACTTCTTTAGATAAAGAAGTTTTAAGCACTGTAGAAAAACCTTTCGCTGCTGGCGGTGGTTTACACGTGATGAGTGGTAACTTAGGGCGTGGCGTTTCTAAGCTTTCCGCTGTATCAGAAGATCATCAAATCGTTAAAGCACCTGCGGTGGTATTTGATGACCAGGAAGATTTACTTTTAGCCTTTCAGCGCGGCGAACTAGAAAAAGACTTTATTGCAGTTATTCGTTTTCAAGGCCCTAGAGCAAATGGAATGCCTGAACTTCATAAACTAACACCACCTCTTGGTGTACTACAAGACAAAGGCTTTAAAGTCGCATTAGTCACCGATGGCAGAATGTCAGGCGCATCAGGCAAAGTCCCTTCTGCTATTCATTTATGTCCAGAATGCGAAATGGGTGGCCCACTGGCAAAAGTACTTGATGGCGACAGTATTTCTTTAAACCTACAAACAGGTGAAGTTAACGCCCTAGTCGATAAAGCTGAATTTGATGCTCGCATACCTATTCCAAACCGTGCTAACAACCATCATTATGGTATGGGACGCGAAATGTTTGGCGGCTTTAGACTGGGTGCTTCAACCGCTGAAACAGGTGCGTCTAACCTGTTCCCTGTTGATTAATAATCAATTTGTATCATATGTAGGATGGGCAAAGGTTTTTCCGTGCCCATCAACAAACAAAACATCATGATGGGCACGCAATCACTTTGCCCATCCTACCTCACTCTATAGAGAGATATAATGACTGCTATTAAAGACATCATGAACACATCGCCTGTAATTCCAGTGATGGTGATTAACAAACTAGAACATGCCGTGCCATTAGCTAATGCACTGGTTGAAGGTGGCCTTAAAGTATTA
>WTAG01000221.1 GCA_013139755.1 Methylomarinum sp.
TAAATCACAACTTAACCCCAATCCCAATATATTTTTATATCAAAAAGCGATATGGAGCATTGCGGAATACAGGATGGATGCACGTTTATTCCCATATTACGTGAAGCTCCATACGGGCTACGATCAATGTTTTTTTAGTAACCGATTAGAGTTAATATTTATGGGTTAGTAAAACATATCTGTTGCCATTGGCATAACCCAGTAGTTGGAAGATGATAACTTTATCTTCTTCACCCCAGCGTGATGAAGCTTGAGATCATAAGCTTTTTACGCACATCATAGATCGAACATCAGGTGAAATATTATGAACCCAGATCACAATACGCACGATAAAATAGAACGATCACTTGCTGATATTGACTGGAAATCATACCAACAAGCTACCTTCACACCTTCTCCATCGGCGTGGGAAGATCAGGTGCTGTATTTTTTGTTTTTGGATCGGTTTTCCAATGGCCGGGAAAAAACGTATCTCGATAATAACGGCAACACAGCAACAGGTGGCAATATACCGCCCTTCGAATTTTCCGGTGATGCCTATACGGCGGACTATGAACAGTGGACGAATCAGGGCAACCGTTGGCAGAAAGGCACACTTAAAGGTCTTGAAAGTAAGATAGGGTATTTGCAGCGCCTTGGCATTACAGCGATATGGATTAGCCCGGTTTTTAAACAAATATCTAAAGATGATCATTCCTACCACGGTTATGCTATCCAGAACTTCCTTGATATCGACCCACATTTCGGCACCCGACAGGATTTAAAAAACCTGGTAAATACTGCGCATGCACATGGCATTTATGTCATTCTGGATATTATCTTCAATCATTCCGGGGATGTGTTTAGCTATGATGCAGATCGCTATGCCACCGATGATGGTCAGGGCAATCATTTTATGGATCCGCGTTGGGATGGTTCTCCTTATAGCGTTAAGGGCTATCGTAATGCCAAGGGCAAGCCCGAGATTCCTTTCGCACGGATCGATAGAATTATGCATCCGCATGCCTGGCCGGATCAGGCCATCTGGCCGGTTGAATTACAGGACCCTTCCTGTTTTAGCCGCAAGGGCCGTATTTCTAACTGGGAATATGATCCAGAGTACCTGGAAGGCGATTTTATTTCGCTTAAAGATATCGATCACGGCATTCATGAACGGGATGCTGAGGGGGGTCGTATTATCGATAATTTTCATCCTTCTGCTGCGCTAAAAGCGATGTGCGACATTTATAAGTTCTGGATTTCCTTCGCCGATATCGATGGTTATCTCATCGATACCGTCAAGCATATGGAACCGGGCGCAACCCGTTATTTTACCTCGGTTATCCAGGAATATGCGCAAAGCCTGGGTAAAGAGAACTTTTATCTGATCGGTGAAATCACCGGTGGGCGGCAATTGGCTTTTGAATTGATGGAAAAAACCGGTTTGAATGCCACTTTGGGTATCAATGATATACCTGATCGCCTGGAATACCTGGCTAAAGGCTACCGCAATCCGGAAGACTATTTCGGATTGTTCAGAAATTCTGCGCTAGTGAAAAAGGGGTCACATGTCTGGTATGGCAAACACGTAGTCACCCTGTTTGACGATCACGACCAAGTGCGCAAAGGTAATAACAAAGCACGTTTTTGCGGCGACTTGCAAAATAGGGGTTATGAGCATCTGCATGCGGTGCTTGCACTCAACCTAACCAGTATGGGTATTCCCTGTATTTATTACGGTACTGAACAAGCCTTCGATGGTGCAGGTGATAACGACCGATATTTACGAGAGTGCATGTTCGGTGGTAATTTCGGTTCTCTGCAAACAATAAATCGACATTTTTTTAACGAGCAGCACGACATTTATCGCTTCATTACCGATATTCTAAGTATCAGGAAAACACGGATCGCGTTACGCCGTGGACGTCAATATCTGCGACAAATCTCTAGCAGCGGCGAGTCGGGCACGTTCGGCTACCCCCACATGATCGGTGGACGTATTTTGTCGGTCATACCCTGGTCACGAATTTTTAATGATAACGAACTGTTGCTAGCCATCAATACCGATGCTGATCAATCCAGAACAGCGTGGGTCACCATCGACAATACTTTGCACGGCAACCCAACTAAGGCGCTGCAATGTCTATATTCAACTGATGCCGGGCAAATAAATACACAAGTTCAGATTGAAGCGCGTAATGGCAAAGCAGTAAAAATTACCGTGCCAGCGGGTGGTTTTGTGATTTATGAGTAGAATGAATTATGGCTCTTAAGCAATATGGCGTCATTAAGTCTGAGCTACTACACCTTAACTACTCAGTTTATACAATAACAACGCAATTGCGGCCATTTTGTTTGGCACTATACATGGCACTATCCGCTGTTTCGATCATGTCTTCATAGTGAGTGAATTTTTTTTGATACAGACTGACCCCAACACTGATTGTTAGCGCATTGCCTTGAAAACGTTGGCTGAGAATTTTACCTTTACGTTCAATTTCTAGTCTTATACGTTCAGCATAACTCTTCGCACCTTGTTGATTAGTGTTAGTGAGAATAAAAACAAACTCTTCACCACCATAACGGCCAATAAAATCACTAGGCCTTGTCAGTGTACGCATAATTTGAGCAACTATTTTTAATGCATCATCGCCTGCTTGATGGCCACAAGTATCATTAAATTTCTTAAAGAAATCGATATCAATAAACCCTACAGCTGTTTGACTGAGTTGATCATGACTTAATTGAAATGTTTTAGTCAGATATTCAGTGACCATACGTTTATTCATCAAACCCGTTAAGCCGTCAACTTCAGCTTTCTTTTTTTCTAGTTCAAAACGCTTTGCATTTGCTAATGCGACACCTAATTCATGAACAATAGGTGTGATTTCTTCGATACATTGTTGGGTGATAGGTAGTCGATTGTTACAGTTATCAGCATAAAATAGTGCAACTAACCGGTTATGGCATAAGACAGGCACAATCAAAAACTCTTCAACTCCAAACTGAGTCAAAATGGTTTTATTTGTTTCAATTGAACTATTAACAATCATGGCTTTACGCTTACGCAAACTATCTAAAATAGTTCTAGGTAGGGTCTCAATTTTGATATTGAAATGCAGTGAAGAGGAGCTATTAAATGATTCTGGCCAACTATGCGAGGTTATTAAGGTGCGCTGCTTAGGGTCAATATTCAACATAATTAAGCGTTCAAAATTAAAATCACCTTGAATGGCTGCTAAGGTCCAAGGGACAATTTCGTTAGGATCAAGGCTTTTATGCGGGCTAGTTAAGCTGTTTATATAGATATTACGGGCGGCAGGCTCAGGCCTATTATGCTGCTGATTAAAATTGCTCAGCAACATAGTGGTTTCAACTAATGAGGCACGTAATTTATACTGGCTTGGAAATTGTATACCATAAAATTCACGTGTATCTTGCATCTCTTGGTCGACATGCTTTAGTAATGCTTCCAGATCTAATTTTTCAAGGTCTAGGTTTTTGGATACTTCGGGATCTAATTCGGGTAAGGTGTGTTCAGAGGTTGAGCCTATGCCTTGCATCCAGGCAATGTAGTTGGCAAAGCTAATAATAGCAATATCACTTGCGTAGATTGCAAATGGCGAGTTGCCCTCAGGCATTTGATGATGACAATAAACGACAGCGCTAATTTGCTCAGGAATATCCCATTGCTGGCAGAAAACAAAGCCCATTTCAGCATGATTTAAGCCAAAAAAATCATGCTGACTGAGGAGTGTTGATTGCTTGTCATTTTTACACGCAAGAATGAAGTTGCTGTAACTGATTTTGCCGTGAGATTCTAAGACTATTTTGCCGATATCGTGCAATAAGCCCGCGGTATAAATTAAGTCAGGGTCTTTATGTTTAAGGGCAGTTGCAATTGCTCGACTTAGCGAAGCGACAAATAAACAGTGTTGCCAGAAAAAAAGTTGGTCAAATTCACCCTTGGCGTTATGGTTTATTAGTTTTTTGTAAAATAATTGATTTAACGTCATTTGACGTACTGCGGAAAATCCAAGTATATTCACCGCGCGTTTAATCGAGGTTATTTTGTGCGCTAGTGCGAATGCGGCAGAATTAACATTACGCAGTACTTTTGCGGCTAAGACGGGCTCTGTCTCAATGATCAGAGATAAGTCAGTTACACGAGTATTTTCATCATTCGTTAAGCGTAACAATTTAAGTGCTACGGCAGGAATAACTTTGAGACTATCGACTTTATGCTTCAGTATGGCGTCAGCAGCTTGAGCTAAAGTTAGTGTCGGGTGAATGTTATCGGTCATGCGAGTGTTTGAATTATTAATTCCTAACTTACAGTTCCTTAAGTCTAGCCGATAATTTTCAGTTAGCCCATTGAGAACATTGAGGAATAGGCAATTAATTATATAAGTGCCTGGTCGAGTGTGAGCCAGTACAATTAATTTTAGTCAGCAGACCCTATTCCATTATCGCTTAGCCATTTCATCCTTAGATAAAGCCGTTCGACTTTTTGCCTTGCCCACGGGGTTTTACGCAAAAACTTTAAGCTGGAATTAATACTTGGGTTACTCTTAAAGCACTTTATATCTATTCGCTTAGCTAGCTCTTCCCAGCCATAATGCTCCATTAGTTCAGTGACAACCATCTTTAGCGTCACTCCATGCATAGGGTCTTGATTGCGCTCTTTACTTTCTTGATCCGAGGTCATGACTATGTCTCTTGATTATTTGTCATCTTTAGTCGGCTCAGCTTTTTTAACTCGAATTTTGCTACCATCAATATCTTTACCGTTAAGTGCCTGCATTGCCGCTTTTGCATTGCCAACCTTAGGCATATCGACAAAGCCAAAACCTTTAGATTCACCTGTTGCTTTATCTAAAACTAAAGAACACGATTGCACTACTCCATAACCTTCAAATATATCTTTAAGTGCATTTTCTGAGAGTGTGCGTGGAAGGTTTCTTACTAATAATTTCATTTGTTATCTCTATTTTCTAACGGAAGTGAGCCTTTATCTGGCGAGGCTGAAGCCTCACTTCATTGTTGTTTAAATCACTCAAATTTTAAGTGAATAATTAATGCTGTTCGTCACTACTATAGCCATCTATTTCAATATCATGCGCTATGCCATGTAATGAACTAATGACCAATACACCCGCTATAATCAATGTAATTTGATGCAATGAGGTTTTGATATCTGTTTTTTTATGTAATGACGGAATTAAATCTGCCACTGCAATATAAATAAAACTTGATGATGCCAAAGCTAAGAAAAAAGGTAAGACATTATGTAAGTCTTCCAGACTGTAGTAAGCGAGCACGCCACCGATCACTGTAGTGAAACTGGCTAGTACATTATAAAACAAGGCTTTTGATTTGCTATAGCCACTTTGTAACAGAATGGCAAAGTCACCTACTTCTTGTGGAATTTCATGCGCTGCTACCGCTAAACTGGTAACGATTCCTAATTTAACATCGGTTAAAAATGCAGCTGCAATCAAAACACCATCAACAAAGTTGTGGATACCATCACCAATAATAATTAAAGTACCGGCTGATTTATGTCCGTGATTATGCCCATGATCATCGTTATGCGCTTCACAAGAACCAGAATGACAATGTCGCCAAATCAACAATTTTTCCAATATGAAAAAGCCTAAAATGCCCGCTAAAATTGTACCAGATAAGACTTGAAACTGTTCTGGGTTAACTTCTTCAAAAGCATGAGGAATTAGCCCCCAGAAAGCAACCGCTAATAATGCACCAATAGCAAAACTAATACCGTGCGGTAAAATTTGATTCCTTTGTTTTTCAGGCAGTAACAAGAATACACCTGCCGCTAAAACACTTAGAATTCCGCCAATTGCTGTAAAAATGATAATTAATATCAATAAGTCCAAAGTCAATCTCTCCAGATGAGTGTGGCCATACGGCCTGTTTCGCCCTCACGACGATATGAATAAAATCGATTGTTATCCGTTACGGTACAAAAATCACCACCGTAAACCTGAGTAACCCCAATTGATGTGAGCTCTATTTTTGCTAACTGATAAATATCAGCTAGATATTTATCTTGCTGTTTTTTCTTAAAAGCGGAAGCAAATGAAGCCGATTTATTAATAAATAAATCCCTCACCTCTGCCCCTACTTCAAAACACTCAGGTCCTATTGCAGGGCCTAACCATGCGATAAGCTCTGTTGTGCCCAGCGCCTCAACCGTATTAGCAATAATCCCTGCTAATAACCCTCGCCAGCCCGCATGAATTACCGCTATTTTTTTGCCATCCATACTTGCTAATAAAACAGGTAAACAATCGGCGGTTAATATCGCGCAGACTGTATTTTCCTGATCAGTATAACTGGCATCTGCCTGTACTAACTGAGACAGTTGATCAGCTTTGACCACTTTATCGCTGTGTATTTGCTCAAGCCAAACTGGGGCTGCTGGCAAATTAAGCATATCCGATATGATTTTACGATTACCCTGTACGGTTTCTTCCCTGTCATTAACATGTAGTGCTGGGTTTAAACTACTAAAAGCTCCTTGACTTAACCCACCTGAACGCAAAGTCACCGCTGCATGAATATTCCCTGCAACCGGCCAGTCTGGTTTAATCCAGGTCTTTGTCATTGTCTTCGATTGCTTTAATCAGAATTTCCATGTCTTCTGGCATAGGCAATTCCCATTCGCAATATTCATCAGTCTCTGGATGCTGTAAACCTAATTTGGTTGCATGCAAAGCTTGTCGTTTAAAGTTTCTTAAAACCTCTTCAAGATGTTCACTGCAATTCGCCAGCATTTGAAATCGTCCACCATATGACTGATCACCTACCAGCGGGTATTTAATATACGCCATGTGAACTCTAATTTGATGTGTTCGTCCTGTTTCCAGTTTCACTCTGACTAGCGTATGACGCTTTAAGCGTTTTTCTAAACGATAATGTGTGACGGCATGCTTACCATCATCTCTAACAACATGTCGTTTACGATCATTTGGATGACGTCCTAACGGCGCATCAACAGTTCCACCTGCCGTCATCCAGCCTTTAACTAATGCCAGATATTCACGGGTAATTGAGCGTTCTTGCAACTGTTTAGATAAGCTATTGTGTGCCTTTAATGTTTTAGCGACCATCAACAAGCCACTGGTATCTTTATCAAGTCGATGCACAATACCTGCTCTCGGCAGAGACTTTAATTCAGGCGCATGATTCAACAAAGCATTAACCAATGTCCCATCCCAATGGCCGACCGCAGGATGTACCACTAAGCCCGCAGGTTTGTTAACAATAAGAATAGAGTCATCTTCGTAAATAATGTCTAAAGGAATATCCTCTCCTTCAGATTCCAGTACTTCTTCTGCTTCAGCATCCAGCTCAATCAGTTCACCACCATCAATTTTGTCTTTTGCTTTAAGAGAATGCTGGTTGACAGTGACTCGCCCTGCTTTTATCCACGTTTGTAATTTGCTACGTGAATAATCAGGAAAAACTTCTGCCAGGCATTGATCAAGACGCATGCCTGCCATTTCTTCCGGTATTTTTGCTGTTAATATAGCCATATACTACTTAATTATAAGTTATACTCACCTCTCATCAACCAACAGGATCTAACTGTTGTCCGATTGAGCGGGAAAACCCTCAATTTTACAACGTGTTGCTACCAGTATGCGATTATTTTTTAAAAAAATTATTTTTTTTTCTTGTCTAGCCTTCATATTACAAGGCTGTGAAACGCTACAGAACTTTAAATTTAACGACTCCAGCTCAGATGCTGAGTATATTGACTGGGATGCAAAAAAGTTTCATGACAAAGCTAAAGCTGCCATGAAAGCGAAGAATTATCAAAAAGCCATTAAGCTTTATGAAACTTTAGAATCTCGCTATCCCTTTGGTGACTATGCCGCTCAGACACAGCTTGATGTGGCTTACGCCTATTATAAAAATGAAGATCCAGAGGCGGCTATTGCAGCGACAGATCGTTTCATTAAAGTTCACCCCAGAAATCCAAGCGTGGATTATGCCTACTATTTAAAAGGTTTGGTTAACTTTAACCGAAGCATTGGTTTTATTGAACGATTTTTACCCACCGATGCCACGCAGCGAAACCCAAGCAATGTAAAAGAAGCCTATGACAACTTTCAGGAATTAATTAACCGCTTCCCTAATAGTAAATATAATGCAGATGCCAAACAACGCATGTTGGCGCTAAGAAATAATCTCGCAATGTATGAAGTGCATGTCGCACGCTTTTATTTAAAACGTAGAGCCTATGTTGCAGCTGCCAATAGAGGCAGTTATGTGGTCAAAGAATTTCAACGCACCCCCGCTGTTCCTTATGCTTTGCAGGTAATGCAAGAAGCCTACATTAAACTAGGCCTGGATGATTTAGCAGCTGATGCAAAACGTGTTTATGATCAAAACTATCCTGATGGACCACCTGTGGCAGAGCATGGAGAATCAACAGTTGCAAATAAAATTTGGAATTTCTTTGGGCTGGATCAGTAGGACTTAACTGCAACTCAATTTGTATCTCTCAAAAATAATTTCTAACACAGAGGAATGGGGAGATCAGTAGAGTAAAGAGTAGGTTTCCACCAGCTCCCCCTCCTCAAAAATTGCACGGGGGGCTTTGATTTATGATCAATACGCAATTAAGACTGAGCCAAACACATTACAAATCAAAGACTGCTGCCCTCTATGCGACCAGTTCCCCATAATTAGCCAGCTTTTCAATATTCTGCATCAAACAGAACAGTTTCCACTGTGCAATCACTTTGATTTTTCCTCGTAGACTAAATCGTTTCAGTCCTTTATTACTGGCGATATTACCAAAGACAGGTTAATCGTCATAGCATGGTGTGAATGCAGAAATGCAGGAGCAATTAACTGTCCACCACGGACATTCTGTGGCTGTAGGTTTGTTTGCCTTGCTTGTTAGCAACTCTTCTTTTCATCCTATTCGTGGGCAAAAAAGTGATAACGCATTCCACCATCACACTACATCTCATCTCTCACAACACCAATATCAATATCAATATCAATATCATGCTATTTGAAATTTAAGCTCAGGATATAGCACAAATAGTGAGCCTTATAAAAGTCCCCTTTATCTCCTGCTTTATCTCTTTATCTCAATAGCAAAAAACGTGACGCTTTTAGCCGTGACCTTTCCCCGAAAAAGTAGACACGTTAGTTAGCATAATAACTGCGTTTCATAATCTATGTTGCGTAAAACAAAGTTTCATCAAAGTACCTACCAAATAATATTAAACCAAAGAATACAACTGTACTTGTAATACAGCAAAGAACTAATTTGATCCGCTTTTTAATGCACCAATTAATTACAAAAGGAATTTGGACAATGGATACTAATACACCACATAGAAATAATAGAAACTCAGACACAAGTGCTTCTAGATATGCGCTTAACACAAATAGCACCCCACATACTGTAGGACCAGCTATTACAATAATTTGTTTTTTTGAAATGCTATTCACTGCACCTTCCATTTGATACTTTACTTTTTCATCTATGAATACAAGGCTATAAACCTTTATTACTTGAAAATTTGGTTTTCACCATTATATTTACAATTTGCATAACACCAGCTTAAGCGGCCGGAGCCTCCCCCAGCTTTGCTAGGTCCGCTTTAAGCACTTGTTATGCCTATATTTCATTAATCTGATAAATAGTATCCGACTGTTGACACAACCCGGATTTTTTTTATATGTGGATTGTTCTTATCTCTTGCGCTGATACTAAATTGACCCTGTGATGCAGTCCTAATTTTCCCCAGTGTGCTCTTCGAGTCTGAAGCAAATTTTTCAGCTACCTCCCGCGCCTTTCTCGTGGCTTCCTCAATCATCCCTGGCTTAACTTCGTTAAAACGTGTGAATATATATTCTGTTTGAGACTGGTAGTTACCTCCGGAAAAGACGATTCCCTGCTTCCCTAATTCTGACAATTTCCCCATTACTTTTCTTACAACTTCGATATTTTTAGAGTAAACGGTTACAGTTTGCGATGCCGTATATCGAAACTTGGCTTCTGATTGGTTTCCATATTGCTGTGCTGATTTATCGGTGATAGCGGGAGAAGAAAAAGTGATATCCCCATTTTCAATTCCAGCTTTTTCAAGAAAAGAGTGGATTTTTTCAGTATTACCATCAATGGACTTATACATTTCTCCGAGGTCATTGCTCGCGGCAGTGAACTGTATTGGCCAGATTACAATATCGGCTTCATAGTCTCTTTCTGATAACCCCTTTACGGTGACTGTGCGTTCATACTCTTTAAACCTAATTGCGGCATCTCCAAGAAGATAACCTAGTGATGACAGCCCAAGAAACAGGCATGCGCCAAGAAATACTGAACTTAGTTTATTGGGTTCTGACATATGCTTCTCCTTTAGGCAGCGTTTTGTTAGCTGACTCTGTGAGTAAATTTACTTTACCTCAAAAACTCATCGCAAAGGACAAGAACAGATGATCGCCTTCCAGGCGGTTTTCTGCATGATAATCATGAATCCACTTCGCGATAAATGAGACTTCTTGATTGCCGACCTTGGTATTCCATAACAACGCTGGCCCAATTCCGGCTGCCTCTGCTTTGAAATCACCGAGAAATGCTCCATCGCCGCTATCACCTGTCACCTGTTTCAAGTAATACCCTTGAATACCAATCGCCCATTCCTCAGAGAGAAATTGATTGATCATGTAATCAATATGAAGTTCCTGACCAGTTTGATAATCAGTATCCGAGTTCTCGGTGTTGTAGTTGTAGCCGATATTTATTGAATAGTCCTGACCGGTTTCTTCATTTAGGTAGGTTACCGCCAAATTGGTATCAAAGGTCCAATAGTTAAGACCGGCGTTTGCCAAATCATTCGAATCATAGTTGGCCGTTGGTGTGACAACGTACTCTGCAAGGGTGAAATGATAGTTGCCGCTACTCCAAAAAAGAATGCCGGGGATAAGTGTTATGTCACCCAGTCCAACGACATCATCTTGCCGTCGCACAGAAGCTCCACCAACGCTAACGCCTGCATCAATATCAGTGTGAACAATAGGTACTAATGCGCCAAACCCGTAATGTGCGCCGAAAACTTCAACGTCTGGTTTATAAAGTATGGTTAATAGATCCATGTTGAGCTCTAAATCTATGTCTGCCTCTACGAGACCCGAACGGACCGATTTGTTGCTGTCGGCTTGATAATGGTAGATGTCGTTACGGATCGTAAGCTTGGTCGGGGGCTCGACGGCGGCGGCGAAGTCGCCATATGTCCCGGGAATGTAGTTGCTGTAACCACCTTCTGCTGCCTACACCGAAGTTATAGCGTTTATCAGAAATAATATCGAAATTATGCCTATAGAAAATAAACGCATATCATCATCTCATTGATTAGATGGCTTATAGGGATCCGGCGTACCAAGGGGGATCGGCGGTTCTTGATCAAGGGTCCTCTGAAACTCGACGATCTTCTTGAACATAACTGGAAACACCCAGCTCCCAGAGACATCCACTTTATCAATTGGGTAATTCTCTTTTGGATCTTGGATCAGGTTATATAAGTGTGGCATATTCAATCGCTGTGGCGAACCAAACATACTATTCAACTCAACTAAATGCATTTTCCAATTTCTCCATTTGTAAGCAAAGAGAACATCTCCATTGTAGATTGGAAAACCTTCACGATTGGATTTTTTTTGTTTCCCAGTTAACCAATCCAATTGATTCACACCATCAACAATACGATCCTCTGGAACTTTATATCCAGCAACCTTCGCTAAGGTTGGCATAACATCAACCATGTGCATGATTTCGTTACTTACAGAACCCTCTGGTATTTTTCCCGGCCAGCGCATAAGTGCAGGCACTCTTAAGGAACCTTCAAGCGCGGTAAAGTAGTGCCCACGCCAATAACCAGCGGTACCATGATGCCCTTCAATTTCCTCCGGCCCGTTATCGCTTAACCAGATGACCAACGTGTTTTTCTTAATCTTCAATTCATCAATCGCATCAAGTATTTTCCCGGAGTTATAATCAATCTCTGTCAATACATCGGCATAAGGACCGTTTCCTGTTTTGCCGGCAAAATCAGGATGCGCTGTTGTTGGTAAATGTGCATGGGTGAAAGGCACGAAAGCAAAAAATGGTTTCTTTTCCTTTACGCTGCGTTTCATAAAATCGATCGTTTTATGCGTTAACTCTCTGTCAATTGTTTTGCGAGTTTCTAAATTGTATTTTTTAACGTTTTTAGGTTCTTTATTTTTCTTAGCCTCAACAATATAAGGTTGTACGCTGACCTTGTCGTCATAAGCGAAATTGCTGGAGTACAATGCCTCAT
>WTAG01000138.1 GCA_013139755.1 Methylomarinum sp.
ACCAATGTCCTGATCAGTGCAGGACCAACCAGAGAACCTTTGGACCCCGTACGTTACATTACTAATCGCAGTTCTGGGAAAATGGGCTATGCTTTAGCTGAAGCCGCATTAAATGCCGGTGCAAATGTTACCTTAGTCAGTGGCCCAGTTACACTTCCCGCGCCTAAAGATGTAAATACCATCTATGTAGAAACAGCTGAGCAAATGCATCATGCCGTTATATCTCATGCCAGTACCAATAGTATTTATATCGGTGCTGCTGCTGTTGCCGACTATAGCCCAGCAACAATAAGTGCTGAGAAAATAAAAAAACAGGCGACAGAATCGCTAATAACATTGCAAAAAACCAAAGATATCTTGGCGGATGTAGCTAACCTAGCAGACCGTCCAAACTTTGTGGTTGGTTTTGCCGCTGAAACAGATGACCTGGAAAACTATGCCAAAGATAAGTTAAAACGCAAGAATTTAGACATGATTGCCGCTAACTGGGTAGGTAAAGAACAAGGTGGCTTTGATAAAAATGAAAATGCACTCCAGGTTTATTGGCACGCCGGTTGCCAATCTCTGGAAATGACAGATAAGAAACAATTAGCTGAACAGCTAATTTCCCTAATTGTAGAGAGAATAAATGAAAAAAATACAGCTTAAAATCTTAGATCAGCGCCTGGGTAATCAAATCCCATTACCCGAATATGCAACAGAAGGCTCTGCTGGCCTGGATTTACGCGCCTGCCTAGATGAAACACTTATACTAAAGCCAGGAGAAACAAAACTCATTCCAACAGGGTTTGCAATTCATATAGCTGACAATAAAACAGCAGCAGTATTACTTCCTCGTTCGGGCTTAGGTCATAAACATGGTATTGTTTTAGGCAATCTGGTGGGGTTAATTGATTCCGATTACCAAGGACAAGTTTTTGTATCTTGCTGGAATAGAGGAAACACTCCATTTACCATTGAAATTGGCGAACGCATTGCTCAAATGGTTTTTGTACCGATCATACAAGCCAAATTTGAACACGTTACCGAATTTAATCAAAGCAATCGTGGTGACGGTGGCTTTGGTCATACTGGAAAACACTAAAGTAACAACAGGAGAAGGAACAAGATGATTCGTATTTTTAGCATCTTATCTGCATTAACAATGCTCATGATATTAATAGCAGGCGGCGGAACTTATTGGGTTGCCCAATCTAATGTTACTTTAGCTCAACAAAAAGTAACGGAATCATCTGCACAGGGAATAGCTTCAAGTATTTCCCATCAGCTCCATACCTTGCAAGAAACTGTTATTAAAATGGCGGCAACGCCAGAAGTTATTGCCGCGATTGAAAGTCAAGATAGCTTACAAATGGCCCAGGCCTCATTAATGCTGGAACAATTTCTCCCCAAGGTTATGAAAATCAGACTATTACTTACAGATGTCAGTGAACTGGATAACTCCAGCATGCCGCACATGGGTAATGCTGATTTAGTGATGGTACAGGAAACGCTAATGAAACCATCATCTCCCGCGATACAAGGCGAAGGTAAAAACAGACATTTGGCAATAACCGCTGTAGTTAAAAAGAATGATGTAGCCATTGGCGTTATTCTTGTCAGTCTAAACTATGATTTTTTACAATCCATACTTAAAAATGCGCGAGTTTCTGAAGGCTTTATTGAGTTAAAACAAAATAATATCGCACTTGCTAAAGCGGGTGATACATCAAATAAAACGGATTTAAACAACACCATTAATATTGCTAAAACATTATGGAAAGTGCATTACTGGCCAGATAACAAGCAAAGCATCTTTTCACCCAGCCTTATTAGCATAATATTAATCCCTGTATTAATAATTGCTTTAGCCTTTTTCATAAGCTATAGAAATATAACCCGTATTTTAAGACAAGACCTTGCTAGTCTAATGAAGGCCATTAAAGACCTAATCTCGAGTAAAACAGTAGGAAACTACCCTATGGCTTTAATAGAAATGAAATCCATGGTTTCAAATATTGTGCAATATAAACGCGTGCTAAATAATGAAGGCAAAGACCTATCCTCAAAAGTGACCGCTGATACAAATATTGATGATGGTTTTTTTGCTGAATCAAGTGACTCCAGTTTCTTAGATAGTAGTTTTGACGTTGAAGATAGCAGCAATACCCAACTACCTGAAAGCTCACCCGTTTCTTTACCCTCACACGAAGAACATCCTCATTCGGTTTTTGCTGCTGACGTAGCGCCGTTAAGCAACACCAACTCCCAATCAAAAATATTTAAAGCCTATGACATACGAGGCATTGCTGGTGAATCATTAACTAAGGAAATTATTTTTGATATTGGTCGCGCAGTCGGTTCTGAAGCCACAGAAAAAAATATTAAAACGATTGTCTTAGGACAAGATGGCAGAACCTCTAGCCCTGCTTTGGCTGAATCATTCTCCAAAGGCATTATATCAACCGGTGTAAATATCCTTGATATCGGCTTAGTACCATCACCCCTGGTCTATTTTGTGGCTCATCATACCGAAGGGAAATCAGGCGTTGTTATCACAGGTAGCCACAATCCAGCTAACTACAATGGTCTTAAAATCATTATCAATGGTGAAACTTTGGCTGCTGAAAAAATCCAGCTATTAAAACAACGAATAGATAATGAAAACTATCTTTCTGGTGAAACAGGTTCTATTGAACAAAACAGCATGTTCACCAATGAATATATAGGCATTCTTACCGAAGATATTCGCATCGCAAGACCAATGAAAGTTGTTGTTGATTGTGGCAACGGAGCCGCTGGAGAATTAGCACCTATCCTATTAAAAACACTAGGATGTGAGGTTATCGAATTATTTTGCGATATTGATGGCACCTTCCCTAACCACCATCCTGATCCTAGCAAACCAGAAAACTTAACCGATTTAATTGCAGCAGTGCAGCATTACCAAGCTGATGTAGGTATCGCATTTGATGGTGATGGTGATAGGCTGGGTGTAGTTGACTCAAAAGGTAAAATCATCTGGGCGGACAGGCAAATGATGTTATTTGCAAAAGATGTTCTATCCTCAAAACCAGGGTCTGAAATCATTTACGATGTAAAATGCTCTAGCTTACTTGATCAACAGATTACTAAATTAGGTGGTCGTCCTTTAATGTGGAAATCGGGGCACTCCTTAATGAAAGCTAAATTAAAAGAAACTAATGCCGCATTAGCCGGTGAAATGAGTGGGCATATTTTCTTTAATGATCGCTGGTTTGGCTTTGATGATGCCTTATATGCTGCATCACGTCTGATTGAAATTTTATCAACCGACACACGTAACAGCAATGAAGTTTTCGCTGACTTTCCTGACAATATCAATACGCCAGAAATTAATATCGAACTCTCTGAAGGCGAGAATATTGGCCTTATGGAGAAAATATTTTCCCAAGCCAGTTTTGATGATGGCAAAATAATTAATATTGATGGTATGCGGGTCGAGTTTGCCGATGGTTGGGGGCTGGTCAGAGCATCAAACACCATGCCAGCACTGACCCTACGTTTTGAAGGTGATAGTACTGAGGCTTTAAATCGTATACAGTCTCAATTTAAAGACCTACTTACACAGGTAAAACCTGATATAGCCATACCCTTTTAAATCCACACTATTTCCCTGGATTCGGCTTTACCCGATCCAGGCTACCCATAAAAAAAGCAATAACACTATTGCTTATGATCGGTTTTTTATAACAAATGAAAGAAAATACAGCACACCAAATAGCCCACGTACTGACAGAAGCATTACCTTATATACAAAAATTTAAAGGTAAAACCGTGGTGATTAAATTTGGTGGCAATGCCATGGTTGATGATGAACTAAAAAGCAGCTTTGCCAGAGACATTGTTCTAATGAAAATTGTCGGTATAAACCCCATTGTTGTTCATGGCGGAGGCCCACAAATTGGTAACCTACTAAAACGCCTTAATATATCCACTCAATTTATTGATGGTATGCGAGTCACCGACAGTGAAACCATGGATGTGGTTGAAATGGTACTCGGTGGGCAAGTCAATAAAGACATAGTAAACCTTATCAATATGCATGGAGGTAAAGCCATAGGCTTAACAGGTAAAGATGGTGATTTTATCCATGCAAGAAAGATCAACTTAAGAAAATCATCAGCAGAAGCCAATGCATCAGAAATTATTGATTTAGGTCATGTAGGTGAAGTCAGTCGCATAGACCCTACCGTGGTTAACATGCTCTGCAATAGTGACTTTATCCCCGTTATTGCACCTATCGGTGTCGGTGATGATGGACATTCTTACAATATTAATGCAGATTTAGTTGCTGGCAAGGTAGCTGAAGAATTAAATGCAGAGAAATTATTATTACTCACCAATACCGCAGGTATTTTAAACAAAGAAGGTGAGTTACTGACAGGTTTATCTATTTCAGATACTGATAATTTAATTGCAGATGGCACTATTGCCGGCGGTATGATTCCTAAAACCCGATGTGCAACAGATGCATTAAAAGGAGGGGTGTCTAGTGTACATATTATTGATGGCAGAGTGGATCATGCAGTATTGCTGGAATTATTTACCGACCAAGGTGTCGGTACATTATTAGTCAATCAATAAACACTAAAAATGGGCAAAGCGGACTGAAGTCCGCTTTGCAGTTATAACTAAAGTTATATCTTATCCTTAACGATAACTCAATTATGACTTAATCTTTATCAATGAT
>WTAG01000104.1 GCA_013139755.1 Methylomarinum sp.
CTGGTCATGCGGATGAGCGTGGTTCTCGTGAGTATAATATTGCATTGGGCGAACAACGTGCTAAATCTGTTTATAGAATGATGAAAGTTCAGGGTGTTGCTGATAATCAGTTGGAAATTGTCAGCTATGGTGAAGAAAAACCAGCTGAAGAGGGTATGAATGAGGCTTCATGGCAGTTAAATCGTCGAGTTGAAATTGCTTATCAGGGGCAGTAATGAATAAATCATTTCTGTTGATGCTGTGCGCTTGCTCAAGTGTTTATGCTGAATCTAGAGTATTACCTCCTGTTGTTGATAATTCAATTTACCCGGGTGGATCAGCGTATAGTTCTGAAAAGCCCTCTGCTAATGTCATGTATGAGGTTTTAGGCAGGCTGGAACAATTGCAAAGTGAAGTTCAACAACTTAGAGGTGTTGTGGAAGAGCAGTCTCAAACAATTCTGGATTTAAAAAAGCGTCAGGGTAATATTTATTCAGATTTGGATCTGCGTATGCAAGAATTGGCAGGTGTTATTGTTGAATTTAAACCGGAGCTTAAGCTTAAGAGCTCTAGTGAAAAAGCAGTTGTTAAGCAGGTAAAGCCAGTGGTAGAGGCTAAGAAAGCACTGCCAGTTATCAAAGATGTGCCTGTTAGTAATGAAAAAGCATTGTATCAAACGGCTTATGAGACACTTAGAAATGGTCATAATACGCGTGCAATTGCTGCGTTTAAGGCATTTTTAATTAAATTCCCGAAGGGGGAGTATGCCGACAACGCTCAATATTGGTTGGGTGAGGCATATAAGGTTAATCAGGACTTGAATTCTGCAAAAGATGCATTTACAAAAGTTGTTACTGACTATGCCGGAAGCTCAAAAGTAGCTGATGCACTGTTAAAATTAGGCTATATTGAGTTGGATCAAGGTAATGAGGTTAAAGCGAGAGATTATTTTACTCAGGTTACCGTAAGCCACCCAGGGTCGACAGCGGCACATCTTG
Organism: Methylomarinum sp.; assembly: GCA_013139755.1. Next base: position 978 of record WTAG01000104.1, read on the forward strand.
CAAGTAAAAAATTGATACAAATGGGGGTTATGCAGCCTTAATGGAAAAGTTGTTAAGAATTACTGAGATATTTTATTCTTTACAGGGTGAAACAAATACAGTCGGGTTGCCGACAGTCTTTATTCGCCTGACGGGGTGTCCTTTAAGATGTACCTATTGTGATACCTCATACGCTTTTTCTGGTGGGGAGAAGCAGGCTATATCGTCAATTGTTGATCAGGTTGATCAATATAAGGCAAGGTATGTCACTGTTACTGGTGGTGAGCCTTTGGCTCAGGTAGCAAGTCATGAATTAATGACAATACTTCTGGATAAAGGGTATGTGCTCTCACTAGAAACCAGCGGTGCAGTCGATATTTCTTTGGTGGATCCACGAGCTGTTAAGGTTGTGGATTTAAAGACGCCCTACTCAGGTGAAATAGATAAAAATATCTATCAAAACATTGACTATTTAACAGAAAAAGATCAAGTAAAGTTTGTTATTGCCGATAATATAGACTATGAATGGTGTAAATCTATAATGCAGCAATATGATTTGGCTAATCGTTGTGAGGTTTTATTTTCGCCTGTGGTCGGTAAAATGAATCCCACCGAATTGGCTGAAAAAATCATTAAAGACAATTTGCCTGTACGGTTTCAAGTTCAACTACATAAGTATCTTTGGAATGATGCTCAAGGAAAGTAAGAAGAAAAATGCAAAAGAAAGCAATAATCCTGTTGTCAGGGGGCTTAGATTCAATTACTGTGTTGGCGAAAGCTAAAAAACAAGGTTATGAATGTTACGCTTTAAGTTTTGATTATGGGCAAAGACATAACGCAGAGTTATATGCGGCAAGAGAAATAGCAGAAGATTATCAAGTTGTAGAACATAAAATAATTAACTTAGGCTTGGGTTCTATAGGCGGTTCAGCATTGACAGATGATCATATTGCTGTGCCTAATACACCTCAGCAAGGGATACCTGTTACTTATGTGCCAGCAAGGAATACGATTTTTTTATCCTTTGCCTTAGGATGGGCTGAGGTTTTAAAGGCTAATGATATTTTTATAGGTGTTAACGCTATAGATTATTCTGGGTATCCTGATTGTAGACCCGAGTTTATTAAAGCATTTCAAACATTAGCAAACTTGGCAACAAAGGCAGGAGTGGAAGGTGAAGAAATTAAAGTTCATTCACCTTTAATTGAAATGAGTAAGGCTGAAATCATTAAACAAGGTTTGGCTTTAGGTGTTGATTATAAAAAGACTGTTTCGTGTTATTCTGCTGATAAAGCAGGGCGAGCGTGTGGTGTTTGTGAGGCTTGTAGATTACGAAAAACAGGTTTTACAGATGCAGGTGTTGAAGACCCAACTTGTTATCAATAGCACGTTGTAAGTGATGCTAGAGATTTAAATTATTCCTCATTATTTTGGCTAAGACTCACTAAACAATGATCAAAGCCAATAAATTTATTGCAGTTCAAATTAACATCTAGAGTAGATATATGAACGTAGGACAAACGAAATCACAATTTGTTGCTGTTGCATCTATTGCTGCTGAGTTAAGTGCAGTAATGGAAGTTGCGAAAGAAATTTCATTAGCGGCAGCCAATGCAAAAGCCATCGCTTTTAGGGCTGGGGAAAAGGCAAAAGGTTTTCAGCCGATTACTGACTTTATTAATGAATTAGCGAAAGAAACTATAGCGCTCATTAATACAATTAATGAGCATGCGTTATCGTTGTATCAATTAACTGTTGATGAATACAGAATGACAGATGCTTATAACAAGTTTGAAATAGTCGTAATTCAAGCAAAAGGAGCCGCTTACGAGAGATCTCTTGATGAGAGTTTAGTTAACGCGCGTATTAATATGGTGGAATGTAAGCGAGAATTCAAATCGAATGTGACTCAGCTTTTAGATCAGTTGGGAGAAGTGATGCATCCAGCTAGAGCAGCTCGTGTGATAGCGGCAAACTCACGTATTGAAGCGTCACAAGCAGGCGAATATTTGCAAAGTTTACAAGCCGTTGCAGAAAGTGTTGATAATGCCGCGCAAGTAATACATGATAATGTGCAAAGGTGTCGCAGCGCTTTATCTGTGATTGATCTGAATGATTAGCTATAGGTAGTTCAGAAATTTTATTCTTTAAGTTAAGGGGTTTGTTTTAAATGAAAATGACCAATATATACGAGGGATCGTATCAGTGGATTATGTTTGGCCGGGATGAAAATAAGCCTGATAAAATAATTGATACTAATCAGTATATGGTTAGAACAGCTGACAGGTGTTTGTTAATTGATCCCGGCGGTGTTGAATTATTTGCACCTATGTTAGCTGCAGTTTTGCATTATGCACCCGTTGACCAAATTACAGACTTATTTGCATCTCATCAGGACCCTGATATTATTTCCTCGTTAGGATTGTGGGACCAAGCATTGCCCAATTCAAAATTACATGCTTCAGCATTATGGGAAGGGTTTCTTCGGCATTTTGGTTGTAATAGTATTGAGTATGTACCTATTGCTGATGGTGGAGGGATTATCGATCTAGGTGAAGCTGAGTTGCAAGTGATTCCGGCACATTACATGCATTCAGCGGCTAATTTTAATATTTATGACCCTAAAGCAAAAATCTTGATGTCAGGTGATATTGGTGCGGCTTTGGAAGAACCTGGTGCTCCAATGTTTGTGGATAATTTTGATGCACATGTCGAGAAAATGCGATTTTTCCATCAGCGTTGGATGCCGTCAAATCAAGCTAAAAGAGTTTGGATTGATAGGGTAAGGGAATTGGATATTGACATTTTAGCGCCACAACATGGTAGAATGTTCAAAGGTGATGATGTTAACCGGTTTCTTGATTGGTTTGATTCATTGCAAGTGGGAATCGCTGTTTAATTTCTGCAAAATAAGGAAGGAAAAGTATTTTTAAAACTTTATAAAAAAGTACTTGCCAAACCTGAAAAAATCCTTATAATAGTAATTCTTTGTTGGGGTCCTTAGCTCAGCTGGTAGAGCACCGCACTTTTAATGCGATGGTCGCGAGTTCGAATCTCGCAGGACCCACCAACAAACAGAATAAATTCAAGCAGTTAGCTTTAGCGGGCGACTGCTTTTTTTATGTATCAAAGTTAGTGTGGGAGTT
>WTAG01000445.1 GCA_013139755.1 Methylomarinum sp.
ACAGTATAAAACGTAATATCACTTCAACTAATCCCTACCATAACTTGCCACACGTGCATAAGACTGAAAATTTGCGGCCCCATCAACATATATATCATCACTATGTGCTTTTAAATAGGCTTTCAATCGCTGGTGTTGTGAATTATTTACCGCCTGAGTCTGAAGAGTGACATCTGATGTTTGTGCCATTAATTGCGGTGACTCTGTTTTTTGAGGACCACCCTGATGAAAAACAATAACAGCCACAATAGCGACGGAGGCTGCAATAGCTATAAAGGCTTTTTGCCAGGTAGGGGGCAGTTTTTGCTTAATTGCTTGCTTTGGTAAAAAATGATGGGGCTCTTGCTTAATATCCTGCGTTACCTTATGTAAAAAATCATTATTGGCGAGAACAACATCATCACTTCTCAAGACTTGACTCATCAACTGATAACGTTGCATGGTTTTTTTAAATTCAGGCTGTCTGTCTATCTCTAACAATATGCTTTCTAATTCCGCAGGCGCTAGCTCATCATCTAAAAATCTCGAAATCTTTTGGTTCATTTCTTTATTCATCTTTACCTATCTCTAATCAAGCAATGGGCTTAATTTTTCATCAATGGCTTCACGCGCTCTAAAAATACGAGAGCGTACCGTTCCTACAGGACATTCCATAGCTTGTGCTATTTCCTCATAACTCAAACCTTCAAATTCTCTCAACATAATCGCCACCTTCATTTCTTCGGGTAATTTTTCAATTGCATCCCTAATAACAGCAACAATCTCATCGTTCAATAACAAATATTCAGGTGTGTCCATGCCTTTTAGCTGTGATGCATTTTCAACTTGCTCTGCATCTTGCACATCGACATGATAATCAGAATACCGCCTGCTTCGAGAGACCAAATAATTCTTAGCCGTATTAATGGCTATCCGGTAAAGCCATGTATAAAAAGCACTGTCTCCACGAAAGTTAGCCAATGCGCGATAAGCCTTTATAAAAGCTTCCTGAGCAACATCTTGCGCTTCACTCGGGTCTTTTACATATCGATTAACCAACTGAATAATACGATGCTGATATTTAATTACCAACAAATCGTAGGCAGATTTATCCCCTTGCTGCACTTTCAGCACTAATTCTTTATCCAGCTCTGCGTTATTCCCTGATTGTTCTTTCACGGCTCTAATTTTATGTTTAAATGGACAGAATTAAACCTCATAAGTTCTATTATCACAAAAAAAATTACCAACATGTTAATATTCACTCTCATTTTTCTAGCACCTTAATATTCCTTACTCTCTGTATGACTGCTTCAAAGCAATACGATGTCCTTGTCATCGGTAGTGGTGGTGCAGGCCTTAGCTTAGCACTAAGACTTGCCGATCAAGCTCACATTTTAGTTTTATCGAAAGCTTCACTCACCTCCGGTAGCACCTATCATGCCCAAGGGGGAATTTCAGCAGTCTTTGATGCAAACGATTCGCTTGAATCTCATATTAAAGATACATTAAAATCGGGCGCAGGATTATGTGATGCAGAAGCAGTGCGAGTAACTGTTTCACATGGCAAAGAGAATATCCAGTGGCTAAAAAACCAAGGGGTTAAGTTTACCGAGCAACAATCAATAAATGGTAAGAAATCCTTCCATTTAAACCGTGAAGGCGGACATTCCCATCGTCGTATTGTGCACACAGCCGACGCAACAGGTAAAGCACTTTTAGAAACGCTCATTGAACGCACTAAATCACACCCCAACATTACCTTGTTAGAAAATCATAACGCCATTGATTTAATTACCAGCGATAAACAAGATAATTCTGAACAACATATTCTAGGTGCTTATATACTGAACACACTCACCAACAAGGTAAAGTCTATTGCAGCTAAAACTGTTGTTTTAGCGACGGGTGGCGCAAGTAAAGTTTATCAATATTCCACCAACCCACATATTTCTACTGGCGACGGTATTGCATTAGCATGGCGAGCAGGTTGTCGAATTAGCAACATGGAATTTATGCAATTTCACCCCACCTGTCTTTACCATCCTGAAGAGCGTTCTTTTTTGATCAGTGAAGCCGTCCGAGGAGAAGGTGGGAAACTGATTCTGCCTGATGGCTCTGAGTTTATGCATCTCTATGATTCACAAAAAGAGCTAGCATCCAGAGACATAGTCGCCAGAGCCATAGATAACGAGATTAAAAAACACGGTATTGATTGTGTTTATCTGGACATTAGCTATAAACCCGCTGACTTTATTAAGCAACATTTTCCCACTATTTATCAAAAATGCCTATCTTTAGGTATTGATATCACTCAACAACCCATTCCCGTCGTTCCTGCTGCACACTATACCTGTGGTGGCATTAAGACCGACCTGAATGCACATACCGATATACCAGGACTTTATGCCATAGGTGAAGTGGCCTGTACCGGCTTACATGGTGCTAATAGAATGGCGAGCAATTCTTTACTGGAATGTTTGGTTTTTGCAGAAAGAGCCGCAAATGATATTGCTAAAAACTTACCCAATTTACCTGAGACAGCCGCCTTACCTGATTGGGATGATTCTCAAGTAAGTGATTCTGACGAAGAGATTGTTGTCGCTCATAACTGGGATGAGTTACGACTTTTTATGTGGGATTATGTCGGCATCGTACGCTCTAACAAACGCTTAAATAGAGCAATGCACCGCCTTGAAATACTTAAAGAAGAAATTGCTGAATACTACGGTAACTTTAAAGTCACCAGTGATTTGCTTGAACTACGCAACCTAGTGATTGTTGCCGAATTAATTATTCGCAGTGCTTTATTACGCAAAGAAAGCAGAGGATTACACTATAACCAAGACTACCCGGACACAGATAACTCTAAACCTGCACAAAATACTATTCTTTGCCCAAAGGCTAATCATTAACTATCGATTCAAAAAGAAGGGCTCTATGTGAATTGCAGTGGCTAGCCAGCTATAAAACACAAGAGAGAAAATGAGTGGCAATGGGGAGGATATTCCCCTCCTCCGTGACCTCGATCAACCGTGGTATTTCACCAAGATGTCCGCCCGAGAATAGAAATATCTACTCCAATATAAACCCCATATCCATTAAAATAGATTCCAACCTTTGCACACTATCATCACAGGCGTTAAAGCTACCCTGAACCCGTTTTTTGAAAAGAATACTCATTTTTTTCCCTTCCATTTCACGATTAGCCAACTCATTAAGCAAATGACAAGCATCATGCATTTCTAATTCGACCTGTGAAATCTTTTCTTCCTCGGCCTCAGTTAAATCGTATTCAAAAAGCATCATCACTTGCTGAGTAATCACATTTTGACGCTTAAATAATAATTCGGCATATTCTGCTACATGATCTGGCTTAAAAGTTTTATCAACTAAGGCGCAACTAGCCAACAAACAGAAGAAAGGTAAAAAATAAAAATATCGGTATTTTTTTATCCAGGCAATCATAGCCAAGGCATATCCTGATTTTGTTTATATACTGTTGCATATTGTACACTGAGTTTATAATCTCCCGATTAACAAAAACTATCCAAGAGAAATATGTCACTCACTACATTTTTAGAAAAAGTAAAAAACAACCAAGAAATCAGCTTTGATAAAACGATTTCTATTATCACTGACAATTATAACTATCAGCCTGCTGAATTTAGTAACGGCCTAATGGCACAGCTACTGGTCAATGCCGCTGGAAGCAATGAAAGCTCATGTAAAATATTTGCATTTGCCCAAATCAACCAGCTAAACCAACAACAAACGTTGTCCTTATTTGGTGATTTTTACAGAAAAGATGTCTTAGAAGATCCTGCTGGCACAGGACATCAAAACATCAGAAATTTCATGCAATATGGCTGGGAAGGCATCGTATTTTCTCAGTTGCCACTAACTGCAAAATAACCTTATTGCTATTGCTAGGTGTAGAGCGGACTTCAGTCCGCTTTGCCTAACAAAACACTTACATTTAGCGGACTGAAGTTCACTCTACAATTGACAGCTTTGCTACTTTTTCCTTCAATACCCCCATTATCTCCCCTACATCCATGCAAATAGACTACTTAATTATCGGACAAGGATTAGCAGGTAGCTTATTGGCTT
>WTAG01000085.1 GCA_013139755.1 Methylomarinum sp.
CTTCGGAAAATTCATCTACCTCAGAGAATTCATCAACTTCATCCCCTGGCGTCTCAGCAGCCGCATCAATCAAATCATCTACATTAAATTCGTCCGAATCTGCTTCACCTTCAGACATAGCATCCACGATGCTTGAATCGACAGAATCATCTTCGGAAAATTCATCTACCTCAGAGAATTCATCAACTTCATCCCCCGATGACTCTGCGACTGCATCGATTAAATCATCTACATCAAGTTCATCATTCGATGAATCTTTCGGATTAGTCGTTTCTGTATTTAAATCAACCTGTTCTTCTTCATCAAATTCATCAAATTCGTCATTCATCAATAAGCGGTCAATTGCATCCTCGTCATCAATAAACTCACCTTGCCCGCCTATCGATGACTCCGCATCATTAAGCATTGCATCCAAATCATCTGCAAAACCATCATTTTCATTATCTTTAGAATCGGCCATCATTAGTCACTTTAATTTATAGTGTTCTTTCATCTGTTGTCGGCTAAGTTTAATATTTCCTTAATTAAACATCCATCTATGCCTTCAACAACACAAGTGTGCAAGTAGATCCGTTGCCTACAAGCTATACCCTGTAAGCCAGGAAAGGAAGCTTTACCTATCCTACATGAATTTTATATCGTCAAAATTATTTCTGGGCATTATGTGGATTTTTATCTACACAACGTATAAGTAAATAGGCCGGCAGGCATATACTATTTTTCTCTACACGTCTCACAAACACCATGCAATTCAAGCTGTTGACGATGCAAAGCAAAGCCAGTGTTTTTAATACTCTCATTCAATTCAAGCAATAATTTCTGACGTACACCGACTTCTTTAACAACATGACAACTATCACAAATTAAAAACTGTGGAATTTCATGCGTATGTTCACAAGCAATATGAGAACAGGCTATATATTGATTCGTAGTTTCTAGCTTATGTACTAACCCTGCTTGCAATAAAAAATCAAGCATTCGATAAGCTGACATCGCAGATAAAGCAGCTTTAAAATGCTGTTTATATTGATCAATAACATTATAAGCTGATAATGGTTCCCCTGCCTGCAACAAAATCTTTAATACATTACAGCGCTTATCAGTTAAGCGTACTCCTAAATGATCACATTCAATTTCAGCTTTTTTCAAGGACTCTTCTATATTTATTGTCATGCACTTATTATCCCGGACCTAAAACTCAACACGAACCCCTATTTCAACACCTCTTCCAGCTTCTGGTGCAATATCACGTAAAAAAGACACCGAACTTCTAATATCTTCATTTAGCAGATTATTCGCCTTAACAAAATACATGATATTGCCATTATCAGTTATCTTTTGACGATAGTTTGCCGAAGTATTTAACAACCAATAACCATTGGTTTCTGTTTCATTTAAACCCACTTTATTCTGTCTTTCTGCGCGGGTCATTCTTATTTGTGTTGTCCAGGCCATATCTTCCCAAGAGAGTTGCATACCATATCGCAAAGGTGGCATTCTTGGTATATTACCACCATCACTAAACTGACCTCGCACGTAATCAGCAAACAAGAGGCTATCTAACCGCCCCGTTTCTGCTTGTAACAAAGGAAAAACGGCCTGCGCTTCAAAGCCCCTAAATTCAGCATTACGCTGCTGCGCCTGAAATACCGGCAAACAATCAGCTACACAAAAATCACTGAAATTCTCATTATTCCGATCATAATACCGACCTGTATTACTTTGGGTAATATAATCATTGACCCAGTTCTGATACAAATTAAAATCAGCCTGAACCCAGTCTCTATCAATATGCACACCTAATTCAATATTATGTGATGTTTCCTCATCTAAAATCTCACTACCTATTTCATAGCTACTTGTTGCCAAATGCGCACCGTTCGAGAACATTTCTTGAATATCCGGCGCACGCTGAGAGCGAGAAAAAGTCAACTTAATGGCGTCTTGCTCCGTCACACTCCACAATGCAGATGCAGAAAAACTGACCGGCGTATGCGATGTACTTACATTATTCTGTGTATTTACCCATTGCTGCTCAACCCTTAATCCAAATTCATAACTCATATTTTCAGTATGAATATCTTGTACCGTAAATAAACCAAAAGAATCAATCTCTGATCGCGGCACTACCGCTTCCTCACCTATGGCTGAAAATTGACTATTCTTGCTTTGAACACCCACAACACCATGGTCAAAAAACCACCAAGGCCTTTGCATTAACTCAGCACGCCCTTCAAACCCTTCATTTTTATAAATCGTTCCAGTCAACCCATCTTCCAATTCCACATGCTGATAATCGTTATATCCTAAACGCATACGCAAACTGTCAAAAAAAGAAAAAGGATCTAATAGTTCAGCTTTCAAATCGTACCTGTTTTGCTGCATATCAATACGTACCTTCTCATCATCACTTGAAGGTACGCCATAGTTATTGTCTAAACGATTGACTGAAAACCCAAAGAAGCCCTTATCCCCGATAACTGAAGCACCTGCTGTACCACTATGTGTCCTCGCGCTTGTATTATTTAACCGTTTGCCAAAACCTGCCTTTTCAGGAATCTGCATATCAATACTGTCGCGATAACTCCCATCTAAATGCCACGCAAAAACACCTTTACCACCTTCTAGTTTAAATGCTGATGATTTTCCTTCATTAACTGTATTGTAGCGTTGCTCTAAAGCACCTTGAATAAGATTATCAGGCATAACCGATGGAATCCTGTTATCAAGCACATTTACCACACCACCTATCGCACCACTACCATATAACAAGGTCATCGGCCCACGTAACACTTCGATTCTATCCGCCCACAATGCTTCTGTACTATTTGCATGATCGGGGCTGAGAGAAGAAACATCCAGACTACCTAGGCCATTTTGTAAGACATGCACACGCGAACCTGACTGCCCACGAATGACAGGCTGCCCAACACCCGGACCAAATGATTGAGAAACGATACCAGGCTCATGCTTCAATGTTTCCCCAAGTGTTGTAGCTGATTTCATCATCAATTCATTACCACTCAAAACTGAAACAGGTAATACCGTATTGGCTTCTGATTGGCTTAATGGTGAACTCACGACCAGCTTATCCAGCTCATGCACATGCTCTGACCCCGCATAGCCATTGACAGTAAACACACATAAAATACAAATAAAGTACCGCTTTTTCATCACCGAAGAGTTATCCCTTGTTCATAATGTAAAAAACACATGATATTATGTTATAATATAACATTTATCAAGTATTTCCCTCCCTAAATGCTAGTTTCTTTGCATTTAGGGAGGGAAATATTATTTTTTCACTAGTTTTGATGCTACACTTTTTAACTAGTTTTTGATGCACCA
>WTAG01000024.1 GCA_013139755.1 Methylomarinum sp.
GCCAATGTCAAAACAAAATCTGTTTCAATTTCAAGTCCTTGAGCCCGCTGAATATTGTTTTTTACTTCACCTTTTGCTCGCCATGCGAAGGGTGTCATTTGCAGTAATGCCATGCGTTGTTCTTGGTCTGGTTGTATTTTATATTGCACTCTTTGGCTGTCTATTTGTGTAAAGCCTTCGGGTAAGTCTATAACAAGTGCATGTTCTTTAACGTCTTTATAGATAAATTCTTTAAGTTGCTATAAATGACGAGGGCCAGGGGTGACTAATAGGAGTAGGCCGTTATCGTTTAAAATGCGATTCACTTCTGTATCATTAGAGGGAGCGTAGACTCTGAGGATAAGGTCAAAATAATTGTCGCTATATGGCAGGCGTTTGTTGCTGGCTACGATGAAATGCGCATTGGGTTGTTTTTTAGCGGCTGCAAATATGGCGTTTTTGGCAATGTCTATGCCATGTAAATTTAGGGCTTGGCTGTTGTCGCAGTGGGCTTCTATTTGACGACTGTAATAACCTTCACCACAACCCATATCTAAGATATTGATTGCTGGATTTTCTGACCTTTGTTTATCTATCATTGTTGCTATAGCTTTAGCCATAGGTAGATAGAAGTCAGCTTCCAGAAAGTTTCTGCGCGCACGCATCATGGCGCGACTATCACCTGGTTCTTTGGATTTTTTGTGCTGTACGGGTAATAAGTTTAAATAGCCTTCTTTGGCTGGATCGAAGTGATGTTTGTTTTCGCAGTAATAACCTTGGGATGGTAGGTGTTGTTTGAGGGCTGATTGGCAGATAGGGCAGATGTAAGGCATGATGGGTGTGGGGTGATCGCTTTAATAAGCAGGGATTTTATAACATTGCCGAGAAGTTTGCTTTTAAAACTATTTTATCATGCTGAAACGGGGCATAAATGTAGCCTTGATGCAGCAAAGCGGAATCAAGGGCTTGAAGTAGAAACCTTGATTCCACTTTGTTACATCAAGGCTATGAGGCGCACTCTATGGATTGCTCTTTATTTGTTTTTAAGTAAATCACGTATTTCGGTGAGTAATTGTTGCTCTTTTCTGGGGGGGAGCGGATTCTTCTTTTGTAGTATCTTCAGTTTTTAACTGTCAGTAGATTTATATTGCACCATAATATTGATCCAAATCATCGAGTCTCTGTGGTGTGCCTATATCCATCCAGAAGCCGTTGAATTGTTCACCTGTCACTCTATTTTGTGTCATTGCCTGGCGTAATATTGGCGCTAATTTGGTTTTGCCTGGCGCGGTATTATCAAATAATTTGGGGCTGTATAGACCTATGCCGCTAAAGGTTAAGGTGGGTTGGCCTTGTGCATTGATGAGTCCATCATCTGATAAGTGAAAATCACCTTCTGGATGATGTTCTGGATTTGGGATTAACACAAGGTGTGCAAGGTCTATTGCTTTGTTGTGTAATTGAGAGAAGTCATAGTTGTTTGCAATATCGCCGTTAACAACTAAAAAGGGAGCGTCGCCAAGTAAGGGGAGGGCGTTGATAATGCCGCCGGCGGTTTCTAGCCCTGTGTCACCTTCATCTGAATAGGCTATTGATGCACCAAACTGTCGGCCTGTTCCTAAGGTATCTTTGATTTGTTTGCTTAGGTGCGCAATGTTGATCACTATTTCGCTAAAGCCGGCTGAGACTAATTGTTCAATAGTGTGCTGAATAATCGGTTTTCCGCCTGCTTGTAGTAAAGGTTTGGGGACTTTATCTGTTAGGGGGCGCATTCTTTCGCCTCGCCCCGCGGCTAAAATCATTGCTTTCATTGGATCTGGTTATTGTAGGCGACTAAGACTGTTTCTTTTAGATATTGATTAAACTCGGATAGTTCGGGGTGTTTTTCACAAATCTGACTAACATAGCTCATGGTTCTGGGTATGTCCTTTAAGTAATGTGATTTATCATCACGAAAATGTAAGCGGGTAAAAATACCGATGGCTTTTAAGTGTCTTTGTAGTCCCATTAAATCAAACCAGCGGCTAAATGTGGCTGGATCTGTATTGATAATGCCGAGATCTGTTATTTGTTGAAAATACAGCGTCATCCATTGATTGACCTTTTCATCAGGCCATGAAATGTAGCAATCACGTAATAATGAGACCAGATCATAAGTGATAGGACCAATGACGGCATCTTGAAAGTCTATGATTCCGGGAGAGTTTTTTGCTAAAACCATCAGGTTTCTTGAGTGAAAGTCACGGTGTACACATACCCTGGGTTGTTCTAGTGCTGATGTGATTAAAATCTGATTAAGGGTGTTTTTTATGCTGTCAGGAATAGATAAAGCGAGGTGTTGTTGTAAAAACCAGTCATAAAATATGTCGAGTTCCCTGTTTAATAGGGCTTGGTCGTAATGGGGGAGGTTGTTTGTGCTTGTGGGGACTTTTGTTTGTAGGGTAATTAAGCTGTTAAATGCACTGCTATACAAATCAAAGGCGGTATCGATATTTAGCTGATCTAAGAAGCTGCTAGAACCAAAGTCTTCGAGTAATAAAAAACCCTGTTCAAGATCTTGTTGATAAATCGTAGGTACATTTATCCCTGATTTTTTAAATAAGTTGGCTAGACGAATAAAAGGTTCGGTATTTTCTTTTTCAGGCGGGGCGTCCATGACAATGTGTTGGCCTTGGCTATGAGTGACTCTGAAATAACGTCTGAAGCTGGCATCGCTGGAGGCGGGTTCAAACTGTTGAATATCAAGTTTAAGCGTGTGTGTTAGCCAATGAATGATGGAGTTTGTGCGGGTATCGACAGTTGACATGATATTTTGGGCGCTTTATTTAATATGAGTGGCTAAACTAAGGTAAAATGATCCTCTATTTTATTGACTTCTGAGCTATTAAGCCAACTTTCCCGACACGCATCTATGCATCGCCGATTTATTTTTGTTTTTTTCTTACCTTTATATACCGAACTGAGTATCGCTAATAGTGGGGCGTGGAATTGTGAAAAGGTAGAAGGTGAAGAGTGGTCTTGTAATGCGCTGCCATCTTCAGGTGAGCCAGAACAGCCAGAATTCCCGACATCCGATTCAAGCGCTGAAGCCCCAATTACTTTACCTGAACCTGTACCTTTTAAACCTGCACCAGTTTACGTTCAACCACCCAAGACAGTAGCCAAACGACAAGGCTGGACCTGTACTTCAGCTGAAGAAGGTGAGGAAAGCTGGAACTGTAGCTTGATAGGCTCCGATCCTAAAGGTAAGGCGCGAGTCATCGATGGGGAAGAGTATTCATCGGGGCTATTGACTGCGGCATTTGATTTTAATCAAGAACAGGTGTTTGATACATTACAGTCACAATTAAAATATGATCCTTGGGAAAATTGCATGGCTTCATCTCGTGGAGAACTGCAATATACGCCAGGGAAAGATCTTAGAAATACCTCGCCGATGGATGTAAGGGCTGATTATTCTGAGGTATTTGACAAGGAAATCACCAGTTTTTTTGGCAATGTCGAAATTATTCGAGCTGATCAAAATGTATTGTCAGACATGGCAAGTTATGATTCGATTTCTGACACTATGGATGCGCAAGGACATGTTTTTTATAGCGAGGATGAGCTTTCTTTATACAGTGACACCGCTTTATTAAATTTAGGAACAGATGAGGCGCGCTTGAGAAAAGCCTTGTTTATTTCACCAGCATCACCGATTCGTGGCAGTGCCGATGTGGTTTATCGGGACAGTAAAATGCTCTCCCGTTATAAAGAGGTTGCATTTACCAGTTGCCGTCCCGGTAATCAAGATTGGGTGATGCATGCTAAACGATTAAAAATGAATAAACTAACAGGGAAAGCTGCGGCTAAACATGCCTGGCTGGAGTTTAAAGGTTTGCCTGTTTTGTATACCCCTTATATATCATTTCCTTTGGATGATCGGCGTTTATCTGGATTTTTGCCACCAACTTGGGGCTCAAATGATAGAAATGGTTTA
>WTAG01000264.1 GCA_013139755.1 Methylomarinum sp.
ACCTAACACCTATAGAAGAAGTTTATCTCAACCCAATGACGATAAAAAATGGTTCGATAAAAAACAATACATTTGAAAAACACACATAAGGTAACAAAAAGCGACAGGTTGGTTGACATTTAGCGTACAACACGCCTTAGCGACTGACTTACCCTTACTTGATAGAGGATATAACGCATTCTGGCTGTATGCTCTGTACAATCAGAAAAAACGTTTTTTTGTATGCGCGCAAAAATTAACCAAGACCTGGTGTTTAAGCAATTTGTTGACAGTGATAAACTGCAGGCCATTATTACTCTTGAAGCGAATAAAAGATCAAGGGATACATGCCAGAGCAAAGGATTACCCACAACAGCGCTCACACTCCGATTAATCCGTGTTGAACTAAACAATAATGAAGTGGAAGTGTTAATCACTAATTTAATCGATGAACAAATTTTTCCAGCCAAAGGGTTCAAGGCCTTATATCATCAAAGATGGGGATTGAAGAAAACTGTAAACGATTAAAACAATGGGTTGAAATAGAAAACTTCTCTGGTAAATCTGCCTTATCCGTTAAGCAAGACTTTTATGCTAAGGTGCTGACAACAAACTTGGTTTCTATGACTGCTAATGCAGCTCAGGAGCAAGTCGATAAAGCGACGCGGAATGAAAACATGCCTATCAAATCAATTTTGCTCAAGCAGTCTCTAAAATGAAAAATACTCTTGTGGAACTTCTCATGCTTTCAAGGTATTTTTTACGCAAGCGACTCAAAGCATTCATTGATTACATTGCATGTACAATTGAGGCATTACGAAAAGGGAGAAGTTACCCAAGGAAAGGGGCAAGAATATAGAAGAATAATATACATTATTCTTATAAAAGGGCAAAGTGAGTCAATGGGTTACAGCTTAACCTAATGACATTGGGTAGTGCCTGGTCATCTCTCTGAGGTATTAGAATACGAACTAATCAGGCATACTACACTGGCTGGCTCTCTCTACCTACTGCGAACTATTATCGTAGCAACGGTTTTTAGCTGATCAATTGAACATTAGAAGAACTTCATTGTCATTACTAGGAATTAAAAACGCACTCTCTGGGCGTTTCTGATCAAGCCATCGTAAATGGGTTGACATATACAATGCTAAAAGGCAATTTCTTGTATAGAAGGTACAATGTAGCTTTATGGCATAAAAGTTTGTCAGGTATGAACATAGTGTGATTTTTCAATATTTTTTATTACATAATAAAAAAATTGAGGCTGGTATTATGGTAAACCGAGCATTGTATAAAGATCAACTTAACAAGTTCATATCATTAGAATGATGAAGGGGACCAGGTTAGATTTTAATTAACCCCGAGACCAAATTTTGAATCTTCTAGATACCTCCCGTTTTTTATTGATCATTATAAATAGTGTATGACTTATAATAAATATATCGCCTGTCACGAATGCAACTTACTGATTGAGATGGAGTCTTTGCCAGAAGGCAATAAGGCTCACTGCCCTCGATGTAAATATATGCTCACTGCCAAGCATTATAATGCTCAAAACCGTATTATTGCTTTTTCTATAACAGCTCTGATTTTTCTTTTTTTATCGTTGATATTTCCATTTCTTACTTTCAGTGCCCAAGGTCAAGATAGAACAGTGACTTTAGTACAAAGTATTTCGGTGTTAATGACAGAAAATTTTAGCAGTCTTGCTATTCTGATATTTGTCTCTACCATTGCTATTCCTGGACTCTATTTGTTGAGTGCTCTGTATGTTAATGTCTCTTTAAAATGTATGCGTTTACTGAGAGGTACAGCTACCATCCTGAAACTGATGGGACATATACAACATTGGAGTATGGCTGAAATATTTCTGATTGGGATTCTTGTCAGTTTTATTAAAATTACTGCATTAGCTGATGTTAGCTTAGGTCTTTCATTTAGCGCTTATGTGCTCTTTATTATAAGTATGAGTGCAACTATTATGCACATGGATAAACATCAGGTTTGGCGGTTGCTTAAGGAAAAACAAAAACGGCCAACTTCCTTTGTACCAACAAATGGCAATTATCAGGGCTGCCATGAATGTACTGATATTGCAGCAGTAGCTAAAAAATATTGTGATACCTGTGGATCCCATTTACACCCAGGAAGTAACAATAGTCTACAAAAAACCTGGGCTCTTTTAGTCACCTCTATAATGTTATATATACCTGCCAATATGTTGCCGATTATGCATACTAATTTTTTAGGTGATGAAACGGCTAATACTATAATGGGCGGTATTATCGTGTTATGGCATCATGGTTCCTATCCAATAGCATTGATCATTTTTATTGCCAGCATTCTGGTTCCAATAGGAAAAATATTAGCCTTATGCTGGCTTTGCTACAGTGTACAAACGGGCAGTGAAAAATCCTATATACAAAAAACACAACTTTATCGAATAACAGAAATGGTAGGGCGTTGGTCTATGGTTGATGTCTTTGTAGTTGCTATTTTAGTTGCCTTAATTCAATTAGGAAAAATTATGAGTATTTATCCAGGATGGGGGGCTGTGGCCTTTGCTGGCATGGTTATAGTAACAGTGCTGGCGGCAATAAGTTTTGATCCTCGATTAATCTGGAACCCGTTAAATAAAGAGGTTTTTAATGACTGAACAAAAGCAACAATCACAAGCAGATGTAATAGCTCTTAAGTCTATTTCAAAAATATGGTTGATCCCTGTTGTGGCCGCTTTTATTGGTTTGTGGATGATCTACTCTCATTTAAGCAGTGAGGGGCCTCTGATAACTATTTCCTTTCAAACGGGGGAAGGAATAGAAGCGGGTAAAACAAAAATAAGAACCAAAAGTGTTGATATAGGTTTAGTCGAGCGCCTTGAGTTACATGACGATCTTGAAAGTGTTTTGGTGACTGCGCGCATTGCAAAAAAGAATCAGAATTTACTCAAGAAAGACTCCTCATTTTGGGTCGTGAAACCTCGAATTGGTAAAGGGGGGATTTCTGGAATGGGTACTTTGTTGTCAGGTGCTTATATAGAGCTTGCTCCGGGAGCAGCTAAAGATATTAGCAAGAATTTTAGTGGCCTGGAAAGAGAACCCGTAACACCAGCAGGGACCGCTGGTTTGCATGTGACGCTAGACAGTAATGGTGACCTGGCACTACAGGTAGGTGACCCTATTTTATTTCGTGGTATCGAGGTTGGAAGAATTGACTTTGTCCATTTTAATGCCGAGGAAAGAACGGTTTATTATAATGCCTTTATAGAAAGTCCATATAACAAATTGATTACTACCAATACTAAGTTTTGGGCTGTCAATGGTGTTGAACTTGATTTGTCTGCTGATGGTGTTCGCCTGCAAACAGGGACATTGGAAAGTATCATTACCGGTGGCGTTACTTTTGATGTCCCTAAAAATATCCCTAGAGGAGAAATAGTCACTAAGCGAGAATATTTCACTATTTATCCTAATAAAGATGCTATACAAGAGAATCGATATAAACAGGCATTACGTTATATTCTATTGTTTAAGGATTCTATACGGGGATTAAAACCTAATGCACCCGTTGAATATAAAGGCATTAAAATTGGATCGGTGATTCGGACCGATGTTAATTATACTGAGATAACTAATATTCTTGATCAAACAACCTTAATTCCTGTGCTGATTAAAATTGAACCAGCAAGACTGGGCTTTAGTTTTGCTGATGATGAAAGTGTCTTGCCTGTTGTTGATAAGGAAATTATTAAATCTTTAAAAAAAGGACTACGAGGAAGTTTAGTCTCAGGAAACTTACTGACAGGAAGTAAGTATGTTGAATTGCAATATGATGAAAAAGGGATAAATGAGTTGAGTTATTTTAGTGGCCATTTGGTTATCCCTACACGTGAAGGTCAATTTGATCAAATCCTTAAACAGTTGAGTAAAGTTATGGATAAGGTTAATAAACTGCCTCTAGAACCCGTTTTGATTAGTGCTGATAAAGTATTGCATCAGGCAACGGCAACGGTTAAAGAATTTAAAAAAACGGCAAGTCATTTAGAAAAGATACTAAAACAGACATCAGATCAAAATTTGCCAGCGGGTATCCAGGGAACTCTGAGTAGTTTTAATAAATTAGCGGCCAGTTTTTCTGAAGGATCGTTAACCCATACAGAATTACAAAACTTGCTTGGAAACATGAAAACTACACTAGCCGAATTGGAACCTTTGCTAATGGAGCTGAATCAAAAACCGAATAGCCTTATTTTTAGCCAACAAAAAAATAAAGATATTGAGCCTCAAGGTGTTAAAAAATGAACATACAAAAAAGCTTATTATTAATTTCAGTTGTTTTAGGGTTAAGCGCCTGCGCTTCAAATACACAATCCATCAAATATTACAGTCTTGGTTTAAATGGAATTCAGGACTCAAATGATGCTATACAAGCAAATCAAGTTCGTGTTGTAGTCGCCCCAATACAACTCGCAAAATTTTTGAACCAAAATAATATGGTTATGCAAATAGGGGAGCATGAGATTTATAAGGCTAATTTTCATCGTTGGGCTGAACCATTAGATCAATCTATCAGCAAATTGTTAGTTCAAAAACTAAATAACAAAAAAAGTAATGCGTATCAATTTGTTAAAAGCAATGAGTACATGACTGAAAACTCGAGTCTTCATCTAAGTCTGGAGATTGATCAATTTCATTCAACCGATAATGCTCAAGTTATCCTGAGTGGACATTACTGGCTACACAATAAAGAAAAGTCATTTGCAAGCATGAAACATTTTAGTATTTCTGAGCAGTTAACACGTGATGGTTATCATCATTCAGTTGAAAAATTAAAAGGATTACTCGGTCAGCTTGCAAATCAGATCGTTGACTCTATCAGACAACACAGAGTCTAGAAATGCGACAATGGCTATATAAACTATTGGAACAACCTTCAGAATTGCAGGTACTTTCGGCAACGGTTAATAGATTCCTGATAGCACTAATCTTTATAAATATCGGAGCAGCAACTCTAGAAACAGTTCCTGAGATCTTTCAATCTTATGCGACGATTTTTTTGTTGATAGAGCTATTTTCTATCTTCATTTTTACGGTTGAATACTTTATTCGTATTTGGATAGCGACAGAAAATCCTCGCATTAAAACTCGACTATCCTATCTTTTTACAGCGAATGCTTTAATTGATTTTATGAGTATTGCACCTTTTTATTTAAGTATTATGCTGGGAATGGATCTAAAAGCACTGGTTGTCTTGCGATTGTTTAGGCTACTCAAGCTGGTTCGATATTTTGAACCACTGACAGTTCTAGCAACTGCACTTAAGGCCGAGTTTAACTCCATTATTTCAGCTCTTTTTATCCTTTTTATTCTTGTTATGGTTGCTTCCACGGGAATGTATTTTTTTGAGCGGGATGTGCAACCTGAAGTCTTTGGCAATATCCCTCAGGCAATGTGGTGGGCCGTTGTTACCTTAACCACAATGGGGTATGGCGATGTGGTTCCTGTTACTGTTCAAGGTAAGGTTTTTGCTTCCATTATCACCATACTTTCAATAGGAACGGTTGCTTTGCCGGCAGGATTATTAGCTTCGCGTTTTTCAGAAGAATTAAAAAACAGGAAGAAAGAGTTTAAAGACTTAGCTTTGAAGGTACAAAAAAATGGACAGCTTTGCGAACAAAGCACTGTTTTTCTTGAAGAAAGTAGAAAAGATATGTGCCTCAGTGAGACAGAAGCGAAAAACCTTGTAGAGGATGCCTGTACTGTAGGCAAAGGATTCTGCCCTCATTGTGGTCAGAAATTTGAGAAAGGAGGATAGCTTGAAGATTCAAAAAACACTGGCCAAGCACGCTGGGCTACTTTATGCGAAAAAAATCTTACCAGCGGGAGAAAAGATTGATTTGGATCTTGATGATTCTGAAGTCGATCAATCTGGCCCGGCGCTTGTATGGTTGCATATGTGTGCGCTGCATCCGGATACTCGTGAGTTTCTGGAAAATGAAACTAATATGGATGAGCTAGTTATTGATGCCTTGCTTGCAGCCGAAACCCGACCACGTATCCTGGTGCGTAAAGAGGGGGTTATGCTCATTGTAAGAGCAATGAATCTGCACAAAAATGATAAGCCTGAAGATATGATTTCGCTCAGAATATGGATAGATAATCATCGTGTTATCACTACTCGACGACGAGACATTATGGCTATTGAAGATGTTAAAAGCGCCATCGAACAGGGACAAGGACCGAAAAGCACCGGTGAATTTCTTACCATGATTACTAATCGCGTTTATGCCAGGATGGAGCCCTATGTTGAAGACCTTGATGACCGTGTCGCTAGGGTTGAAGAGTTTCTTGCTTTATCTGAAGCAGAAGAGAGTGGTGAAGATAATGGGCTTATCAGGATAAGAACGGCTATTTTTAGACGTTATATTAATCCCCAGAAAAATGTATTGGAAGGCTTGATTAAAGGTGGTTTTTCATGGCTTTCTGAAGAAAATACCGAGCATTTGATTGAAAGTCATGACAGGGTGACACGCTATATCGAAACATTAAATGATATTCGTGATCGTACCCAGATTATTAATGACGAAATTGACAAGCTGAATAATGCAAAGTTAAATAACACGACCTATATGTTTTCAGTTGCGGCTACAATTTTTCTGCCGCTTTCCTTTTTAACAGGTTTGATGGGTATTAACATTGGTGGAATGCCTGGTGTTGAAGCAGATATGGCATTTTGGATGTTTTCCCTGTTCTGTATAATTCTGGTGCTATTTCAGGTATTCATATTCAAGAAATTTAAATGGTTTTGATAAGTCGCCGTTATTCATCTCAAATTTAAAGTTGCGTTGTAAAGTCATTATATATAATGACTTTTTAGGGCTTAATTAAAGAAGAGCTTCCTTAACGGTTAAAAATCTCATTGAGTGGTTTAGGCTTTCCCAGCACGGCTTTCTCATAAAAAACCATTAAAAACTGTAGTACAATCCGAGCCCCTAAAATTTGGCACGACTCAGTGATACATGAACAACGAATTACCCGTCAGTAACAAACAAATAACTAGTTTTGTAGA
>WTAG01000341.1 GCA_013139755.1 Methylomarinum sp.
TAACGTTGTTTTCCGTCACCATTCGTTCCAGATTTTGTGATTTTTATACTGTTGCACTTTGGGCAACTTACTTCTTGATAACAGGTCATGAAATCAAATTATACAGGATATCTACAAATTCGACCCACTACCCAATTTCTAAACTAGTGAATTAAAATCTATAAGTTACCGAGATTTAAGTAATGCAATAAGTCCTCTAAGAACTTTAAAATTATAAAACCGAAAATCAATTCTCTTTAGTATTCCCAAAGCATATTGCCTATCAAGTTTTGATATTTTGAGAAACATACTGATTAATACTTTATGTATAGCATCCTGATAGCCTATTTCAGAACTATACTGGTCGTAAATTTCTATAATACTATCCGACATAAAGTTATATTGTTTTGACGTATTAGAGCCATGCTTACGATAATAAATCATATCATCATCTAATACAGCTATCTTATAGCCCTGATGGGTAATTTTCATCCAGATATACAAATCTTCCAGCCCAATTTGAGGGTCATAACCTCCGACTTCACGGAGCACATCTAACCGGATCATTGCTGATGAGGCAGGTGGCCCAGCTTTTTTATTATTAAAAATAACGTTAAAGTCGACTTCAGAATAAGGCTTTTTTTTCTGCTTTTCTAATATCTTACCCTCGGCATTAATAAAAACCATATTTCCGCCACAAACAGCAATATCATTTCTATCTTCTAAAAAATTGACTTGTTTCTCTATCTTATCTTCAAAAAATAAATCATCAGAACCTAAAAAAGCTATGTACTTACCCTTACATAGCTTAATCGCTTTATTTAAGGTCGGCGTAAAACCTATATTTTCTTGGCTGTGAAAAAAGAAGCCATGCTTTTTACTTAAAGCTTCAATTACATTCACTGAGTTATCTTTTGATCCATCATCAAAAACAATAAGTTCAATATTCTGATATGTCTGCTTTAAAACACTTAACAGGCTTTCCTCTATATAGTTTTCATGGTTATAGCAAGATACTACCACGCTAACAAGAGGCTTCATTTCATTTTTCATCTATTTATTCTTTTCTCAGTTAAACAGCACATCACTCTATTTCTACACATAATTTAAAAAGCATTATCTATAATATATCTTCACTTATTATATGTTAATACTCAGTCTCAAGGGCATAAGAAAACCGAATCAGTTATAATTATGCCTTTCGTCAATCTATATTATTATCTTGATCTGTTTCTCTTCTGGTTTCATTACCTACTAAAAAGACAAATCCTACATCAACTATGAAACTTGCATTTTGCCTATATAAATATTTTCCTTACGGTGGTCTTGAAAGGAACTTTTTACGTATTTCCCAACTGTGTGCTGAACGAGGCCATTCTATAGATGTCTACACCATGGACTGGAAAGGCCCGAAACCAGACAATTACAATATCACTATTATTCCCGTTAATAGCTGGAGTAATCATGGCAAAACTAAAAGCTTTGCTAAAAAACTGAACGCTATACTTAAGCAACAAAACTATGACGTAGTGATAGGTTTTAACAGAATGCCTGGACTTGATCTTTATTACTCTGCTGACCCTTGTTATGTAGATAAAATAAATCATCTAAAACCTGCAATATATAAATTAAGTAATCGTTACAGACATTTTTCTGCCTTTGAAAAAGCCGTATTTGACCCCAGTTCAAAAACTCAATTGATGATGCTTTCAGAAATTGAACAGAAAAAATATATATCGCATTATCATACCCAAAAAGACAGGTTTCATTTCCTACCCCCTGGTATTAGTGCAGATAGAAAAAGGCCTGCTGATGCCGATACCATAAGAGAGCAATGGCGGTCTGAATTTAACATTCATGATGATGAAAAAGTGATCCTAATGATAGGATCTGCTTTCAAACGCAAAGGACTTGAGCGAACACTATTAGGCGTTGCATCATTACCTGAAGAATTAAAATCAAAAACCCACATCATGATGATTGGTGAAGATAACCCTAAACCTTTTCAGGCTTTAGCTGAGAAACTAGGCATAACCAAACAGCTGCATATTTTTCTGGGACGGGATGATGTGCCCCGCTTTTTATTAGGAGCTGATTTATTAGCCCACCCCGCCATTAGCGAAAATACAGGTAATGTTATTCTTGAGGCCATTGTCGCAGGTTTGCCCGTGCTTATTTCTGGGGCCTGTGGTTATGCTTTCCATGTGGAACGATCTAAATCAGGATTAATTGCTAAAGAACCCTTTTCTCAAGCCGATTTCGACCAAAAACTAGAAATAATGCTGACATCCCCAGAACATTCAACATGGGTAGAGAATTGTATTAAATACAGCCTAACTGAAGATCTATATAGTAGACCTGAAGCAGCAGCCGACATTATTGATTCTTTTGCAAAAATACATGACTCAGAATAATGACATAGAACAACTAAGGGAAATTGGGTATGAAAACCTAAGAAATTTTTGCTTATCACTCCCAACCCCCTCTCAGTCAGAGCAACCATTTCAATGCTCAAAAATCACACGTTGCCTACCTGGAAAACGTATTTCCTGCATAGGCCAATGGCAGGGTAAGACTGTTTTTGCAAAGTTTTTTATTGCGCCAAATAGAGCAAAAAAGCATTGGCATAAAGAACAAAAAGGCTTTCAGCTTTTAGCCGAAAAGCAAATACTTGCACCTAAAGTCCTACATTCAGGGAAACATCAACAAGATGAAATTTATTTTATACTTTATGAATTTCTTGATAATGCGGCCGATTTAAAACCTGTTTGGGAAAATGCAAATCCATCTCAACAGCCAGAGATACTAAAACAATTAACAAGCACAGTGGCTGAGCACCATAAGCAAGGCTTGGCTCAACAAGACTTACACTTAAATAACTTTTTAATTGCAAACAATCAGCTTTACACCCTTGATGGTGCAGATATTACTACGATCGACGGTAATAACGAACAAATTGCATTTAATAATTTAGCCCTGCTGTTTGCTCAATTCTATCCATCTAACGACTCTAATATCGAAAAATCACTGCAAGATTATTGCAAGCTTCGTCACTGCTCATTTAGTCAATCGATACTCAGCCAGGTTAAATCTGCCACACTAGAAATTAGAGAAAAACGAAAGCGGGATCGGCTGGCAAAAACAAAAAGATCCTGCAGCCTATTTTTTTACCAGCAAACATGGGATCAACAAACTATTTGTGCAAGAAAATATAGATCAGCTGAAATGCAGGCTTTTCTTAGCGCACCTGATAGCTATATTAAGCAAACTAATTTACTTAAAGACGGCAACACCTGTACCGTCGCTATCGTCACTATTGATAATATAGACATGGTGGTTAAACGATACAATATTAAGAATTGGCAACATGCCTTTGGCCGTGCTTTTCGTTGCTCCAGAGCGGTAAGCTCCTGGGTCAGTGCTCACTTATTACAGTTTTATGGTATTCCAACCCCAGAGCCTGTTGCCGTTATTGAAAAACGCTGGGGGCCTTTGCGTAAAGAAGCCTATTTTGTAACAAAGCTAATTTCAGGGGAAACAGGCGATCTTTATTTTAATTCAGACAATAATACCATTGATGAAAAACGGTCTATGACCAAGTCGACGGTAAAGTTATTAAAAAGTATTCATGGGCTTAACATTTCTCATGGTGATCTAAAAATAACGAACATTATGATTTCTGACTCACACCCCGTTATTATTGATCTTGATTCAATGAAGCAACACTGGAATCAATATTTATTTAATAAAGCTAAAAAAAGAGATATAAAACGTTTCCTTAAAAATTGGCAAGATAACCCATCCTTAGCTAAAATCTTTCAAAGCTACTTTTAATTACAATTTTCCTGCGTGGAGGGCATAGAAGCCCAGCCCAATGCCATTAAATTAAATGGCTATGAAGCAAACACAGCTTACCTATTGTAGAGCGGACTTTAGTCCGCCATAAAGGTCGTTATGTTAAATAATAGCGGACTGAAGTCCGCTCTACAGCATTCCAGACTCTCATCTTGTTTTAACCTCAATTTGAGTCATCGCCAAGTTAAATTAAGAAAAAGGCCTGATTAACTTCTCCTCACCCAAGCCTCTCCAGCAAGAGAGGGCTTAAGAGCAAAGGTTTTGAGCTTAAAATTGCTTAAGCCCACCCGACTGTTAATTTATTTAAACCCAGCTTTACCATGTAATAAGCTATCCATAGACAACTGAATATAGGCATGCAACTTATGTTTAGAATCTTTCTCATGAGCCGCGTCAGAAATTAACTTTGCTGTTGATTCTTGTTCGAAGCTATACACATATAACTTTTCATCTAAACGCGGTTGCTTAACAAGTACTTTATTACCATCAATAAACGCGGTTGTAGAATCCGATCCCGATGGCTTAATAACAGCAAAGCCCTTATCTTTAACATCCATTAAGTCTCTACCCCAACAGCCATGAGCTGCATCTCCACCTGTTAACCCTGCGATAGTAGGGGCTAAATCAACTTGAGAACCCACAGTTAAACTTGTACTACCATGTGTAGCAACTACATTTGGCCCAATAATAAGTAAGGGAACATGAAACCTTAATAAATCAATGCCCGTTAATTGATGACTTGTACCAAAACCATGATCCCCCAGAACAAGAAATACGGTATTGTCATAATATTTAGATTGCTTGGCTTTTTTAAAAAACTCACCTAGCGCCCAATCTGAATATCGCATAGCGGTTAAATGCTCATTTAATTCAGAAAAACCAGTGACTTGCTTAACTGGTAATGGATCGGGTAAAGCATAAGGCGTGTGATTCGATAAGCTCTGTAATAATGCAAAAAATGGTTGGTCTGCTGGAATTTTGGCTAGCTCTTCTGCTGAGCGGTTAAACATATCTTCATCAGAGACTCCCCATGTTGGATCAGAAAATATTGGGTTAATAAAATCATTACGCCCAATAAATGTCTGCATTCCCTGCCCACCAAAAAAACCTCGCTGATTATCCCATGCAAAATCGCCATTATAGACATATAAACTTTGGTAGTTCCTATCCCCTAAAAATTTTAATACCCCAGCAAATTTAGTATCCCCTTCAGGTTGCTGCATTAAATATGAAAAACCAGGTAAATTAGGGAAACAGGCCATTGATGCAAACATTCCCTGATGAGTATGCGTGCCATTAGAAAAAAAGTTTTTAAATAATAGTCCCTCTTCCCTTAACTTATCAAACTCTGGCGTAATATCGCCTTTATGGCCCAAACTACCAACAAACTCAGCACTAAAACTCTCCATCAAAATCATAACAACATTAAGAGGCTTAGTAGATGAAGAGACCCCATCTCCAGCATGGTAAGTACGATAAATGGGGGAATGGTCCCCATCAATCAGACTATCTTTCTCAGTCAATAATAACCTTCGGGTAACACCAACCGCTTCAGCCTTAGGCATTTTCTTTAGCCATTGATGCTGTTTGTCATATTTAAATTCAGAAATAAAGGCTTTTGTCAGCGTGTAACTGCCATTTAATGCCAAATGATTGGCAAATAAATATTC
>WTAG01000583.1 GCA_013139755.1 Methylomarinum sp.
CTTAAAAAGCCAATTGAAGGAATGCTGTTATATAGAGTTTCATAAGCTTGTAATGATTTATCTGCCGAGTCCATTTGAGTTCCTCTGGTTATTTTAACCTTTGTTTAAAAGCCTCATACATCATCACGCCTGCAGCGACTGATACATTAAGACTTTCTACGGTTCCAATCATAGGGATTTTTACTAAAAAATCACATTGTTCTTGAGTTAAACGTCTCATACCTGTGCCTTCAGTACCCATGACAAAAGCAAGAGGAATTGTTAAATCAGCAGAAAAAACTGATTGTTCAGTATTGCCTGATGTCCCCATCACCCAGATATTTTGCTCCTTTAACCAGCGTAATGCTCTCGCTAGATTTGTCACCTGATAAACGGGGACTGTTTCTACTGCGCCACATGCTACCTTACAAACTGTCGGTGTAATACTCGCTGAATTATCCTTGGTAATAATAATGCCATGAGCACCAGCAGCATCGGCCGTTCGTAGACAAGCACCTAGATTATGCGGGTCTTGCACCTGATCTAGCACTAAAAACAAAGGCACTTGAGACATTGTTTTAACAGCGTGTTTTAGTTCTTCTTCAGAATGTACACTTGGTATCTCAACTTCTAAAACAATACCTTGATGATTTTTACCATCAGTCATCTTGTCTAATCGTTTTCTATCGCTTTTTTCCAAA
This sequence comes from Methylomarinum sp., assembly GCA_013139755.1. The sequence continues at coordinate 681 of WTAG01000583.1, forward strand.
GCAATCCCTAAACGACGCATTTGGCTGGTTAATTCGGCTAATCGCTTATCTTGTCTTTGCTCATCAACCCAAATTTTATTGATTTTATCCGCTGAGTAATCTAGCGCAGCTTGCGCTGCATGAATACCGAATATTTTGGTTAAATTCATGACTTACTAACTTTCCTTCTAGTGATTTTTTTCTTTGCTGGTTTCTTTTTAGCCGTTTTTACATCAGCTACTACTTTCTTTTTCTTTGTTTTTGAGAATTTAGATTTACCTGCCTGTTTCTTTTCAGGTGAAGCTTTCTTAGCTGATTTTGCCGTATATCCGAGCAACTCGAAGTCAATTTTCTTGTCGTCCAAATCAACTCTTACAACTTTGATTTTAACCATATCACCCAAACGATAACGAATACCTGTTCTCTCACCTAATAACTGATGTGTTGCGGCATCAAAATGGAAGTAATCTTGAGGTAAATTAGAGATATGCACTAAACCTTCAACATAAATATCTTTTAATTCCACAAAGAAACCAAAACCAGTGACAGCGGTGATAATACCTTTAAAACTCTCACCGATTTTGTCCATCATGTATTCACATTTCAACCAATTAACAACACCTCTGGTTGCTTCATCAGCTCTGCGCTCATTGGCAGAGCAATGCTCACCTAACACCACCATATCGGGCATACCATAGAAAAAGCTTTCTACAGGTTTTTTATCTAAGCAATGTTTAATGGCTCTATGTACAAGTAAATCAGGATAGCGTCTGATGGGGGAAGTAAAGTGCGCATATGCCTCTAAAGCTAAGCCAAAATGCCCTTTTGTTTCTGGGCTATAAACAGCCTGCGACATAGACCTTAATAAAACTGTCTGGATTAAATGCGCATCAGCCCTACCCTGAACTGAATTTATAAGATGCATATAATCTAAGGGGGTTGGCTTGTCAGCCCCACCTAAAACCAAACCTAATTCGTTTAAAAAAGTTTTTAGGGTTAAGAGTTTTTCTGTTCCCGGTCCTTCATGAATCCGTAATAAATGTGGCATTTTTTTACGGATAAGAAAACGAGCAGCAGCCATATTAGCTGTAATCATAAACTCTTCAATCAGTTTATGCGCATCATTACGTTGCGTTGGAATAATTTTTTCAATTTTTCTGTCCGCACCAAAAATAATTTGCGTGTCTTGGGTGTCAAAGTCCATCGCACCTCGTAACTCACGTCCTTTACGCATCACTTTATATAAATTATAAAGTTCTTGTAGCTGTGGAACTAATGCGGCATATTTTTTGGACAGTGTTTTATTACCGTCTACTAAAATTTTAGATACATTGGTGTAGGTTAATCTTGCATGTGAACGCATGACTGCATTAAAAAAACCTGACCTAATCACTCGGCCTTCATCACTAATATATAGCTCACAAACCATACATAAACGATCAACCTCAGGATTTAAGGAGCACAAGCCATTAGATAAGACTTCTGGCAACATGGGAATGACTTGCTCAGGAAAATAAACAGAGGTGCTTCTATTTTTAGCCTCCGTATCTAACGCTGTATTAACCTGCACATAATGAGAAACATCAGCGATAGCGACTAAAAGTTTCCAGCCTTTGGCGGTTTTTTTACAATAAACAGCATCATCAAAATCACGGGCATCTTCACCATCGATAGTAACCAAGGGTAAATCTCTTATATCGACTCGGTTTTCTTTGGCTGATTCTGGAACATCCTTTGTTAAAGGCTTAACTTCTTTTGAAACAGCATCCGGCCATTGAAACGGTAAGTCATGTGAGCGTAATGCCACTTCTATTTCCATACCAGGTGCCATATGGGAACCTAGTACCTCGACAATTTCGCCTATTGCTTGGCGACGATTACTTGGGTATTGAATGATTTTTGCAACAACAATCTGTCCTTTCTTGGCAGTGCCTACTGCATCGGACGGTATTTGTATGTCTTGTGAGATTTTATTATTGTCAGGGGCAATAAAAAATAAACCCCTTTCTTTAATAAGACGTCCGACAACGTACTGAGTATTACGCTCAAGCACCTCAACAACGGATCCTTCCCGACGACCTTTTCTATC
>WTAG01000027.1 GCA_013139755.1 Methylomarinum sp.
TGCCTGAGAACCAATTAACACCGCTAATTCTGAATCTAATATATTTAGATTACTTTTTAAGGCTTCCCCAGTCTGTAAAGTCAGTGTTCTTAAACCTAATGCCACACTAAAACGACATTTATTGTCATCAGATAAACCATACATGATCCGTGCATTGGCTCGCGTTTTACCCTTACCTGTTGATGCCATGTTAATACCAAAGAAACCATATTGCGTACTTTCTTCACTTAATGATTGCGCTTTTTTAAACGCATTATCCTGCCATCCAAAATCATCTTTAAACTTTGCCCCTACTGGTTGAGAAAAAGATTTATTCACTTTAAGCCCAGGAAGTTCAGTTTTTAAATAAGGCAGCGATTTTGCTATTTTTCCTGCGTTAATGCCGACAGCAATATTATGTTCATCTAATTTTTGCTTACGGTATTTATCTCCCGTTTCAGAGTGGGTATCTGTGTTGGCATAGGCTTGATAGTTTCTATCTTGCCACTCTTTTGTAACCTCTGTTTTTGATGAATAATAATGGTCAGATAGCATTAACGACAACCTAGAAAGATGGGCGGTAAATCGTTGATTAAACCAGTTTTCAGCAAATACTCGTTCAGGGTTCAGTATTTTACGCGCAAGAATACTTGTGTGAGTTTGCCAGATGGCACTTTTAAAAGGAGTTCCACAAGGAAACAGCCAATTATTCTTTATGGTTTCAATCTCCCAGTCATCTTGCGTGCATTGAGGAGAATTCCAACTTGCTTCAAAACTACTATTTAACCAATTTTTAATTTGATCTAAAGAGGGTGGGTTATCACCTTTGGGGTATTGAGGTAAACGATGATGCGACACTATCAACCAAGCAACCATTTTTGCAACGGGCTCAAAGCTATCAAATGGGTTTTCTATATTTTCTTGGAGACCATCTTTTAATGATTCAAGTTTTTTAAGCACTATGTCTTCTGTTTGATTATCGATATTTGCTAATATTTTTAACCATTCATTATCAGATTTACCATCAACAAAAGCTTGGAACAATCTTAAAGAAACCCATTCGTGACGATAAGGCTCAAAGCCTTTACCTTGAAAATTTGGATTCAATTTATTCTGAAATAATATATTAGCCTTTCCTAAATCATGGAAAAAACCTGCCATAGAAGAAAATAATGCAATTACCTCACTATTCATACTAAAAGATTCTTCCATATTTTTTGATGTTAATGTGTAATTTACTGGTACAAAACCCTCTGCATTAAACTCATTCTTCCTACCCACCACCCACAAAAACTCACTACGACTACGGCTTCTAATCCAATGACAAGAAACAGCAGTATTTTTAGTCGCGGATTTTCTAAGCAATTTTTTAACCGCCTGCAATCCTTCATCCGTAATAACTGTTTGCCATGTATTTGTACCAATACGGTTAGCAAAAGCATCTAACACCCGCCGTGTTCTATTAAGTGCTTTGTGTTCGCATTGGGAGACAAAGGTGACCATCATGATATACCACCCAATACAGTAAATAAGTTGCTAGGCATCAAAAGCGACATATAATGATGTTTAATTTGATGCTTATCATATTCATAACAAGGCTTATTTATGCGTACAACACTTAATATTGATGATGATCTATATGCCAAGGCGGTTGAGTTAACAGGTGTCCATGAAAAAACGGCATTATTACGGGAAAGCTTAAAAGCTTTAATTGAACGGGAGAGTGCGCAACGACTGGCATTGTTGGGTGGTTCTGAACCCAATCTTGAGCAAATCCCCCGTCGACAAGCTGATGAGTTTGAGTAATGTCGAGAATATTGGTTGATACCTCGATTTGGATTGATCATTTGCGTGATAAAGATGAGCAGCTGATAAGCTTGCTTAAACAAAATCAAGTGCTGATGCATCCTATGATTCGAGGTGAGCTGGCTTGTGGCTGTTTGCATAATCGTAATCAACTTTTGAATTTATTAAAAAGTCTGCCACAAGTACCTGAGGCGACACATGATGAAGCTTTATATTGTCTTGAAAAGCATGCATTGATGGGCAAAGGGATCGGTTTTATTGATTTACATCTTTTGGCTTCGACTTTTTTGGCGAAGGATACTTTCCTTTGGACTAGAGATCGTCGCTTGCATAAACTAGCACTGTCATTAAAGGTCTGTTGGGAATCCTGCCACTGATCAATTATTCGTTTTAGCTCTAGCTGTTGTGGTTGAAATCCGTCTACTGAGCTAGCTTTATCCATCACAAGTCTTTACCTTCTAAACTGGCTTGTTTAACGGCTTCAAACATAAAATCTAGGGCTTTATGTTGGGTGAAGTTTTGTAGGCATTGTTGGCGAAATTCTTGTTCGGTAGCTTGTTCTTTGGCGCAGATAAACGCCCACGGTAATATCAAAGTGTCTTTGATTAAATCAGCAACATCAAATACTAATGCGCCACGTCGAGTTTTTCCGTGCATAACCGCAAAACCGTGCGGGATACCTAACACCCAAAGCGTGGTTGCGGCGAGTCCGTAGGCTAAATAATTGCCGTGATTTAAAAAGGCGTTGGCATCGTCGGTGCTGTCATGCTGGCGGGTAAAGTCTTTTTGTTTGGTGTTATTGGCGGCTATTTTGTAGAGAGACTTGGTGAGCTGAGCTTCCACTAAGAGTAAATTGGTGACATTCTGGCAGTGGTCAATTTTGTTACTGAAATTTTCAAGAGCTTGTTTTATGGCTAAATTATCTAGCGTGAAGCCTTCGTTTTTTAGATCTCGGTCTTTGCCCCATACTTTTTGTAAGTAGCTAATCCGTTGTTGTTGAAATTGTTTGGCAACCTTTAGTCGTTTGTCTTCTTCAAACCAAAATGCCATCCAGCCTTGTATGTATTCGGTGGGGCGGTATTCGCTTTGTGGGGTGAACCATTCAATTTCATTGGCGGCGATTAAGGGTGTTCCTCCACTCCCGCTAAAGCCTATCAGTACGCCTGCGGAGGC
>WTAG01000423.1 GCA_013139755.1 Methylomarinum sp.
TTTTAACGATGGGTGCAGGTAGTGTCGGGCAGATAGCAGCTGAATTACCAGAAAAATTAGCAGCGGCATTTAAAAAATGAACGGGACATTGCTCAAAAATGAACCTTTAGCTAAATACACCAGTTGGCGAGTAGGTGGGCCTGCGGAAAAGATGTATTTACCGGAAGGAAGAGACGATTTAATCGCATTTCTGCAACAGTTACCAGAACAGGAAAGTATTTACTGGTTAGGTTTGGGTAGCAATTTATTAGTGCGAGATGGCGGTATAAAAGGGACTGTTATCAATACCAGAGGGCGATTAAAGGCCATGCATCTGATTGATTCGGGGAAAGTTTATGTGGAAGCAGGTGTTCCATGTGCGCATGTTGCACGGTTTTGTACTGAATTAGGATTAGCAGGTGCAGAATTTTTTGCTGGTATACCAGGAACCATGGGGGGTGCATTAAAAATGAATGCCGGTGCTTTTGGTAGTGAAACCTGGAATATCGTTAATAGTGTGGAAATGATTGATGCGAGAGGACGAGTTACAAAGCGAGGAAGCGAACAGTTTGAAGTCGCCTATCGATCGGTAAAAGGTTTAGAAGGTGAATGGTTTTTGGCGGTTGAAATTGTGTTGAAGCAGGGTGAATCAGAGCTAAGTCAACATAAAATCAAGAGTTTATTAGAAAAAAGATCATTGACTCAGCCAACCAATAAACCGACCTGTGGCTCCGTGTTTAAAAATCCACAGGGCGATTATGCGGCTCGATTAATAGAGGCGTGTGGTCTTAAAGGTTATGTTATGGGTGGTGCTTGCGTTTCACAAAAGCATGCCAATTTTATAGAAAACATGGGAAATGCTACTGCTGCAGATATTGAAGGATTAATTGAATATGTACAGCAGCAAGTAACAAAAAAACAAGGCGTTAGTTTGCGTACAGAAGTCTGCAAAGTAGGAGAGCCATTGTGAAGCCCTTAGTTATACAGCAGGCAAAAGGTTTTGGACGAGTTGCCGTGTTAATGGGCGGAACATCTGCTGAAAGGGAAATTTCCATTAACAGTGGAACCGCAGTATTTGAAGCACTAAAAAGACAGGGTGTCGATGTTGTTGCAATTGATGTTGATGATAGTTTTATTGCAGCTCTGGATGGGCAAAAAATAGATAGAGTTTTTAATATTATTCATGGGCGTGGCGGGGAAGATGGTGTGCTACAAGCTGTTTTAGAGCAGTTAAATTTACCGTACACTGGTTCTGGTGTGATGTCATCAGCACTGACCATGGATAAAATACGTACCAAACTTTGCTGGCAGGGAGCAGGCTTAATTACACCTAAATGGTATGTACTGAAAAATGAAAAAGATATTGAGCCATGCATAGAGGCTTTGGGCTTTCCCGTGATAGTTAAGCCGGCTCAGGAAGGTTCAAGTATCGGTATGAGTAAGGCAAATAACAGGGTGGACTTAGTTGAGGCATTATCAGTCGCATCAGGATATCAATGTGATGTTTATGCTGAAGCTTGGGTTAAGGGTGAAGAATATACGGTTGGGGTTTTAGATGGCGTAGCCTTACCCGTTATTCGATTGGAAACACCTAATGTGTTTTATGATTTTGATGCTAAATACCAATCAAATAATACCAATTATCACTGCCCTTGCGGTTTATCCTCAAAACAAGAGGACGCTTTAAAGGAACTAGCGATTAAAGCTTGTGAGGTTGTTGGTGTCAATGGTTGGGGACGTGTCGATGTATTTATGGATGAATTGGGACATTCTCAATTAATAGAAGTTAATACAGTACCAGGTATGACAGATCATAGTCTTGTTCCAATGGCAGCGAAAGCCAAGGGGATTGAATTTGATGAGCTTGTTTGGCGGATTTTAGAAACCAGTTATTAATGGATAAAAAAACCATTCATTATTTCTTGCTCGGTTGCTTGGTGCTAATAACTGGCTGGTTTGGCTGGCTACAAGTGAAAACACAGGGTGTGAATTGGTTGCCTGTTAAGTACGTAAGAATTGAAGGCGCTTTTCAATACATTGCTAAGGAAAAGATCAAGCAAGTATTGAAAGGGCAGGTTAATAATGGTTTATACAATGCTGATATACAGCAAATTAAGGCCTCGGTGAATCAATTGCCCTGGGTTGAGAGTGTGCATGTTAAACGTGTTTGGCCTGATGCGATAGATATACAAATTGTGGAGCAAGTACCGGTTGTTAGGTGGGGTGAGACGGGGTTGTTAAACAAAGAAGGTGAAAAGTTCATTCCTAATAATGTGGCGCTATTTGGACAGTTACCGATGCTTTTTGGTCCGATTGGAAAAGAGCAAGAGCTGCTGGAAGTGATGAAAGGATTGATAATTGCTATGAACGATAAGCAAATGGCATTGGCTGAGTTTAGAGTGAGTGAAAGGAGAGCCTGGTATTTAAAGTTACGGAATAACATGGTGATAAAGTTAGGAAGGAACGAACCTTTAAAGAAATTTCAGCGTTTTTTACAAACATTCGCTTTAATTGGGGAAGAGCAAATAACAAAAGTTGCAGTGGTTGATTTGAGATACCCCAATGGGTATGCCTTGGCATGGAAGCAAAACAAGGCAGTGATTGACTGGAAAAAAATAGCTGAGATGAACAAAATATAAGGCGGATTGAGTATGGCAAAAAGAACAGATCGAAATATCATTGTAGGGCTGGATATTGGAACATCCAAAGTAGCGGCTATCGTTGCTGAGCATACTGTTGACGGTGAAATTGACATTATTGGAATTGGTGTGGCACCTTCAAAAGGATTGAAAAAAGGTGTGGTGGTCAATTTAGAGTCAACTGTTTTTTCTATTCAGCGGGCGATTGAAGAAGCCGAGCTTATGGCGGGTTGTCAGATTCAGTCAGTATTTGCTGGTATTGCTGGGAGCCATATTAAAAGTCTTAATTCACATGGAATTGTGGCAATTAGAGAAAAGGAAGTAACTCAGTATGATATTGATAGGGTCATCGATTCAGCAAGAGCAGTTGCAATTCCGGCAGATCAAAAGATTCTGCATATATTGCCGCAGGAATTTTTGATAGATCAACAAGAAGGTATTAAAGAGCCAATTGGTATGTCGGGTATCAGGCTCGAAGCAAAAGTTCACATGGTAACGGGTAGCGTGAGCGCGGCACAAAATATTATCAAATGTATTAGAAAGTGTGGACTGGAAGTTGAGGATATCGTTTTAGAGCAATTAGCTTCCTGTACCTCTGTATTAACAGAAGATGAAAAAGAACTGGGTGTTTGCTTGATTGATATAGGTGGTGGAACTACCGATATTGCTGTTTTTTCTGAGGGTGCAATTAAACATACAGCGGTTATTCCTATAGCGGGAGATCAGGTCACAAATGACATTGCTGTTGCATTAAGGACGCCCACAAAAAGCGCAGAAGAAATTAAGCGAGAGAATGCTTGCGCATTGACGCAACTAGCAGATGCTGAGCAAATGATTGAAGTGCCGAGCATAGGTGATCGAGAGCCACGGAAAATATCAGTACAGAATTTAGCTGAAATTATAGAACCTCGTTATGAGGAGTTAATGCTGCTGGTACAGGCTGAGCTAAGAAGAAGCGGGTATGAAGATCTAATTGCTGCAGGTATGGTCTTGACAGGGGGCAGTTCTAAAGTCAAAGGTTTGGTTGATCTTGCAGAAGAGATTTTTCACATGCCAGTACGTATGGGCGTACCACAGCATGTATCGGGATTAACCGATGTGGTGCAAAACCCCATTTATTCAACAGGGGTTGGTTTGCTGTTATATGGTCGTGATCATCTAGGGCGAACAGAAAAGTTTAATAGTAGCGGGCAAGGATTGTTAGCCACTATGAAAAGTTGGTTTCAAGGTAATTTTTAAATTTGGGTTAAACATGAGTGAGGACGTGTCAATGAAATATGAATTAATGGATATGTGTAATGACGGGGCTGTCATTAAAGTCATCGGTGTTGGTGGCGGTGGTGGCAATGCAGTGAATCATATGATTGAAAATCGTATCGATGGCGTGCAATTTATTTGTGCAAATACAGATGCACAGGCTTTAAGAAAACTAAATGTTGATACAAAAGTTCAGCTAGGTATTGAGCTTACTAAAGGCTTGGGTGCGGGAACAAAACCAGAAGTGGGTAAGTTAGCGGATGAAGAAAATAGAGAGCATATCAAAGAAGTTATGGAAGGTGCTGATATGGTCTTTTTGACAGCAGGTATGGGGGGAGGAACAGGTACTGGTGCAATAGCTGTCATTGCTGAAATTGCGAAAGAGCTGGGTATACTAACAGTTGCGGTCGTTACCAAGCCTTTTAATTTTGAAGGGAAAAAGAAAAAGGGTGTTGCGGATGATGGTATCTCTGAGTTAGAGAAATATGTAGACTCATTGATTATCATTCCAAATCAAAAATTATTACCTGTTTTAGGTAGCAATTTGTCGTTAGTTAATGCATTTAACACAGCTAATGATGTGCTGTTAGATGCAGTGCAGGGGATTACAGAGTTAATCACAAGCCCTGGTTTAATTAATGTTGATTTTGCCGATGTTAAAACTGTTATGTCAAATATGGGATCTGCAATTATGGGATCTGGTACTGCTTCAGGTGAAAACAGAGCAAGAGAAGCTGCAGAAAAAGCAATCGCATGTCCATTGTTAGAGGATATTAATTTGCAAGGTGCAAATGGTATTTTGGTTAACATCACTGCCGCTAATATGGATTTAAATGAGTTTGATGAAATCGGTAGCATTATGTACGATTTTGCATCAGAAAACGCTGATATGAAGATTGGTACAGCTATTAATCCTGATATGGGTGATGAAATTAAAGTGACTGTCGTTGCAACAGGGTTGGGCGAATCGGTTGCTGTTAATCAACCAGTAAAATTAGTACAAAGAGCGACAGCTGGTGATATTAACTATGATGTTTTAGATAAGCCAACCATTATCAGACAGACTAAACAGGAGACTAGAGAAACACGTTTTGGTGCGCAGCCTAAAAGTGATGTGGATCTAGATTATCTAGATGTACCTGCCTTTTTAAGGCGTCAGGCGGACTAAGGATAATTATGGTAAAATTATCGATATTAGTATTTATCGACAGCATTATATGATTAAGCAAAGAACGTTAAAGAACACTATTAGGGCTACAGGCGTTGGGCTTCATAGTGGAAGCAAAGTTTATTTAACTTTGCACCCAGCAGAGCCTAATACAGGTATACGTTTTCGCCGTGTTGACATGGATGAGCCAGTAACGATTGAGGCAACACCAAAAAATGTTGGTGAAACCATGCTGTCTACTACATTAGTAAAAGATGGTGTCAAAGTTGCAACCATTGAGCATTTATTGTCAGCGCTTGCCGGGCTAGGGATAGACAATGCTGTTGTTGATGTGAGTGCGGCAGAAGTGCCTATCATGGATGGAAGTGCCGGGCCTTTTGTTTTTTTATTGCAATCGGCAGGTGTAGCGGAGCAAGATTGTCCTAAGCAGTATATTCGTATAACAAAACCAATACGTGTAGATGATGGTGATAAATGGGCCGCTTTTGAACCATTTGATGGATTTAAAGTAACATTTACTATTGATTTTGATCATCCCGCTTTCCCTGATCATTTAAAAACATCAGTGATGGATTTTTCTTCGACAACTTTTGTAAAAGAAGTGAGTCGAGCAAGAACCTTTGGCTTTATGAAGGATATTGAGTTCTTAAGAGACAATAACTTAGCATTAGGTGGAAGCCTTGATAATGCAATTGTTGTTGATGATGATAAAGTGCTGAATGAAGATGGCTTACGTTACGCTGATGAATTTGTGAAGCACAAAATATTAGATGCAATAGGTGATTTATATTTATTGGGGCATAGTTTGATTGGTGAATTTAAAGGCTTTAAGTCTGGACATGCGCTTAATAACACGCTGTTGCTTGCTTTGTTGGAAAATACGGATGCCTGGGAAAAAGTATCATTTGAAAATGATGAAGATGCACCAATTGCATTTATGCGTTCTGCCTCTACATTGGCTCAGGATTAATGTAAAACTCTCGCAGAGAGTAAAGTGGGTTTTCTAGTTCCCCAAAGCTAGTGATGCCATTTATAGTTGTTTAATAATGATATTCTTATAAAGAATACAGTCCTCACTCTTTATAAGACGCTCAATGAAAAAACCGTCAGAATTTTATTCTGACGGTTTTTTTTTTGAGCTGATTTTTTTAAAGGCATTGCCCAGTCTTAATAACGCATTTTTTAATTCTTCATCCGGCTGGTTTTCTGCCTGATCTAAAATATTGTTAATACTCTCTGTCGAAGGGATGATCTTTAGTCGATCATTTTTGCTCTCAATTTCAATAGCTTTAGGCATGACTTTGATTTGAATTGATTCAAAGTGTCCTTGATTTGAAGAGTGTAATGCTTGTAGCATTGTTTGGTGATAAAAGCGCAATTGTGAAGACCAAATAGCCGAATCGGTATAAAGAGAAACCTTTTTTTCTGATACTACGCATGATAGCGCATGGCTAGAAAGCCTGTCTGGTAGGGCTGATTTAATTGTATTTAGCAGTCTGTTTTGCCTTTCAATTTGGAGTCTGTAATTGGCTAATACAGACCCCTTATAATTTAATGCGGCTTTGAAAAAATGATTTCTATAACTCATGTCGACATTATATAACGATGGCAAGCAGGCTGTCCGAGAATAGAATGCCACCAATTTGTTACACTTGCAAAACGAGTCGTTACTAAATTGCTAATTGAGTGGTTTGATCGCAAAATCCTGATAGATGGCTTTTTGAAATTGCCTCTCATCAATAACTACAACACCCTGTAATAAATCACTGTTAGAAATATTTCTCATTAATAAATCAACTTTGCGTACATATACATTGATATGGCTGAGTGTTTTATGGGGTAACGTTTCGGGTTCAGAATTTTCTTGTTTTACGGCAAGCACAGCATTGTCTGTAAAAATAATACTATCTCCCGCGTGAGTATGGTCTAAAAAAGCCATGGGGATGGGAAAGTTGTTGATGATGTGTAGCATAGCAGGGCCTCTTGGTTGTACTAATAAATAATATACATTAGCTTGGGATTGTAACTCTATAAAAGTTATGTATAAATTAGCATAGTACAAGGTGGGTACATTGACCAGTTTTTTTAATCAAGTATTGCAAGGCTAATGAATTGTACAGGGAGGATGTTACAGTATTATTGCTTATTGTATCTATTATGAAAACAATCTATGAATAGTTTGTGGTATTGTTAACGTTTTGTGTGTTTAGTATAGTTGGTTCGTCGAGAGACATTTTTTAATTAAGAGGATTAACACGTGAAAAGTTTATATAAAGATATTTTGATAGGGATTATGTTCATGACTGGCTTACTTGGATTTGTATCAGGCGAGTTTATTATTTCATCTGCATTATTTGCATCGGCAGCAATTGCCAGTAACCTGAGTATGGATGGTAAGGTCTCAAGCGTTGAGCGATAGGGATGTAGATGAATATATTTAAAGAGTTTTTTCAATTGAGTAACTAAAAATACCCGAGGCCGAAGTGCCTTGGGTATTTTTTTATCTGCATTAGAGTATTGGCAGCAGCCAGCTCTCAAATTTAATCTCTTATGATTCCGCTTTTTGATCCCTAGTTAATAGGTTCTGAACGGCGACACGAGGGTCTAAATTTTCATATAAAACCTTGTAAGTTTGTTCGATGATCGGCATTTCAATATTGTGTTTTACCGAAAGCAGGTGGGTTTCAAGTGCGGCTGAAACACCTTCAATTTCTTGACCTATTTCTTTAATAATAGCTTCTCTATTTTTCCCTTGTCCTAGTGCTAGACCAAAACGACGGTTTCTAGACTGATCATCTGTACACGTCAGAATAAGGTCGCCTAATCCTGCAAGCCCCATAAATGTATCTGCTTGACCACCAAGTTTAGTTCCTAGTCTAATAATTTCTTGAAGTCCGCGGGTAATAAGAGCCGCTCTTGTATTTGCCCCAAAGCCAAGTCCATCAGCTATACCTGCCGCAATAGCGAGCACATTTTTAACTGCACCACCTACTTGAACGCCAGTAATGTCACTGCTGGTATAGGTTCTAAAATATTGGTTGTGAAGTATGCTAGAAAGTTGATCAGAAAATACGGGTGATGCTGAAGCAATGGTTATTGCAGTTGGTAGTTCTGTGGCAACTTCTTGAGCAAAAGTAGGGCCAGATAAGACTGCTGTTTGAATATCTTTAGAAAGTGTCTGCTCAACAATGCTATTTAAGAGTGAGCCATCAGCAGGGTTGAAGCCTTTAGTCGCCCAAGCAACTTTTGTTGATTCATTAATATATGGTTTTAGTTTAATTAAGGTGTCCTTAAATGCATGACTAGGGACAGAAATCAGAATCAGGGGGCTAAAGTTAGCAGCTTCTTCTAAGTTACTGCTTACGCTGAGCTTGTCAGGAAATTGTATGTTGGGCAGGTATCGTTTGTTTTCTTTATCATTGGATAAAGAATTCATGTGATCGGGGTTATGCCCCCATAGAAGCGTGTTGCAGCCATTTCTGGCTGCTAGAACAGCAAGTGCTGTTCCCCATGACCCCGCACCCAAGACACTGATTGACGATTTCATTATGCTTAATTTACAGTGTTAGAGCTGGGTGCTTGTTGCTGAGCTTGTTGTAAATGTTGTGAATATAATGCATCAAAATTAACAGGAGCAAGCAATAATTGAGGGAATCCACCTTTTGCGACCAAATCAGAGACAACTTCTCTGGCGTAAGGAAATAAAATATTTGGACAAAAGCTGCCAACCATGGGTCCCATTTCTTGGTCAGAGAAACCAGCAAGTGAAAAAATACCCGCTTGAGTCACTTCAACTAAATAAGCCGTTTTATCATTACATTTTACGGTGACTGTTACTGATAATGAAACTTCAAATAAAGCATCTTCAAGAGGCTCAACATTGGTTCCAAGATTAAAATCAACAGTAGGTTCCCATTTCTCGGTAAAAATTTGTGGTGAATTTGGGGTTTCAAAAGAAATATCTTTTGTATGGATCTTTTGTATAGAAAATTGTTTTTCTTCTGGTGCGTTTTCTTCAGCCATGATTTCTTGTGTTTATGTGATAGTAGGTGTTGGGGTAGCTCAGAGGATTTTGATCTTTAGACAATCATATCGACTGACAATATACTTTGTATGCTTACATAACGGATTCTGTTGGTAAGTTCGACTGCGTTGCTATCGAAAAACAACGCATTATAAATTCCGCAAGTATAATTGTGTAATGTACAGTTTAACGCTACAGTTAATTTTTATTTTTACTGGTGGTTTTTATAGGGAATTTACTGTCTTCCCAAGCTTGCATGCCACCGGTAATGTTGAAAACCTGCTCAAAGTTAGCTTTTGTTAAGGTTTTACATGCAGGAATAGAGCGAGTGCCGCTTTTGCAAACAACTATCAGTGTTTGTTTTTTGTATTTTTCTAAAGACCCTAGTTGTTCTGAAAATTTCCCTAAAGGGATGTTGATTGCATTTTCGATATGACCTTTTACAAATTCATGTGGATCGCGTACATCCACAATAACTGGGTCAGCACTATTCATTTTGGTGACTGCAAGTAAAGGCGATAGGCCGCTGAACTTATTAAAGGTATTTTCTACAAGCTCTTGAATCAGCAAGTAGGTGACCACAACAAGTGCCAAAGAAAGTAAATAGTGGTTGGAAATAAATTCTATGTATTGATCCATTGTTTCAGGCTGTATAGGTAAGTGTGTAAAAAAGTAAATGCAGTACTAGCAAGCAGTGCAAAAGACATCACGCATCATGCGGATGAGTTGAAGCATACGTTCGTCATCTATGTAGTAATAAACGCGGTTAGCTTCTTTTTTATAAGCAAGAATATCTTTTTCCCTTAAAATAGCCAAATGTTGAGATATGTTGCTTTGGCTAGTGCCTACTTGCTCAACAATATCTTGTACGCTAATTGACTCAGTACCAAGGACACAGAGAATTTTTAAGCGTAACGGGTGAGACATCGCTTTTAGGCAACGCGCTGCACGATTAATGTCGGCATCGTTATAATGTATTGTTTCCCCGTTGTTTTCCATTTGTATAAACCTTTGTATTTTTGCCGCTAATGTTGATTGTGACACTAATTAATGTTGAATCATGGGAAATTTTATACACATGAGGTCGCAACGTGTATTAGTATAAGCGAACTATTTTAGTCTATTAGCCAAGCTAACAAAATAAAAACTTACAAAACTATTTTTAACGCCTTCTTTTTGTAAATAAAATTAACGAATTACTCGTTAATATTTGTACTGGAAGAGGTGTCTTTTGATTGAATGTATGTTGATGTTTAAGTGTTTGCAATAGCTGGATTTTTAATATTTATCAGCCTGTGATGATCGTGTGATTTAAAAAGCAGGTGTAATGGAGAGTATCAGAGATGTCAAATCGACCTAAACCCTTAGTTTTATTAATTCTTGATGGCTTCGGGCATAGAGAAGATGAGGAAAATAATGCCATTGCTATGGCAAAAACACCTTGTTGGGATCAGTTGCAAAAAAATAATCCAACAACTTTATTGGATTGTGCCGGTGATTCGGTGGGCTTGCCTGATCAGCAAATGGGGAATTCTGAGGTAGGGCATTTACATATAGGTAGTGGTCGATTAATGCGTCAAGAGCTATCTAAAGTGACTAATGAAATAAAAGAAGGCGGTTTTTTTACCAATGAAGCATTGTGTGATGCTGTTGACCAAGCAATAGCAAAAGATAAAGCTTTGCATATCATGGGCTTGTTATCAGCCGGAGGTGTGCATAGTCATGAGTTGCAAATCGCTGCAATGGCAGAATTAGCGGTTAAACGTGGATTAAAGAAAGTGTATTTACATGCTTTTTTGGATGGTCGTGATGTGCCACCTAAAAGCGCAGCAAGTTCAATTGAAATGATGGAAGCTAAGTTCGCAGAATTAGGTGCGGGACGTATTGTTTCCATGACCGGACGTTTTTATGCAATGGACAGAGACAGTCGTTGGGAGCGTGTTCAAGTTGCCTATAATTTGCTTGCAAAAGGTGAAACTGAACATAAGGTAAAATCGGCAGAACAAGGCTTGGCTGAGGCTTATGCGCGTGATGAGACTGATGAGTTTGTATTGCCTACCGCGATAGTCGATGAAAATGATCAAGTGACTTTTATCGACCCTGATGATTCGGTTGTTTTTATGAATTTCCGTGCAGATAGAGCAAGAGAAATCTCTCGAGCATTAACCGAGGTTGGGTTTGATGACTTTGAACGTGGATGTGAACCTCATCAAGGTTGTTTTACCACTTTAACTCAATACCATCAGGATTTTGATTATCCTATGGCCTATGTGCCAGTAGATGTAAAAAATGGTATAGGTGAAGTGTTGGCTAATAACGGCATGACACAATTACGACTAGCGGAAACTGAAAAGTATGCGCACGTTACCTTTTTCCTAAATGGCGGCAGAGATGAGCCTTTTGAAAATGAACAGCGGATTTTAGTGCCTTCGCCAAAAGTTAAAACTTACGATATGCAGCCTGAAATGAATGCGCCTATAGTTACAGGGCACATGGTGGATGCGATTAAGGGCGGCGAGTATGATGTGATTATATGTAATTATGCTAATTGCGATATGGTTGGACATACGGGTGTGTTTGAGGCGGCAATTATTGCTGTGGAAACGATTGATTCATCATTAAAGCAGATTGTTGATGCACTAAAAGAAGTGGATGGGCAAATGTTGATAACGGCTGATCATGGCAATATTGAACAAATGGTGGGCGAAGGAACTGGGCAGCCACATACTGCTCATACCTGTAATCTGGTGCCTTTAGTGCATGTTGGTGGCACAAAAGCATTGGCTGAAGGCGGATGTTTATCTGATCTTGCACCTACTATGTTGCATATTCTGGGCATAGATCAACCTGTAGAAATGACTGGAAGGTCTTTAGTTTAATCAGAAGTTACTTGCTTGAAGGTGGTCTAAGAAAATGCTGATTTTTTCTTGGGCTACCGATGGTTTTACAGCATCAATGTAAAGTATTATCATCTTTGTTTACAGATAAATAGAATGGCTCTATTTACCGCTTCCTCCTGTATATGATGTCAAAATCTGTTGTATTTATTATTTGTTTTATGATCTATGCATGTTGCCTTGAGGTTATGGCAGAGAATGTTGCCGGTAAAACAAAAGAATTGTCAGGGTTGCAAGCAAAAATAAAGCAAATTAGTCTGACGGTTAATGATTTAAAAACACAGAAAAATTCGTTACTTACGACTTTAAAAAAACTGGACACTCAGTATGGAAGAAGTGCGCTACAGCTAAATCATTTGGCTAAAGAAGTCGGTGCATTAAATGCTGTGCTAAAAGATAATAGACGGAAAATAAGTAAAAAAAAATCTGAGATCAATGCCCAAAAGTATGAGTTGGGGCGTCAGGTAAGGGCGGCTTATGCAATGGGGCGGAATGAAAAACTAAAAGTTATGTTAAATCAGCAAGACCCAACATTATCGGGTCGGATGATCAGTTATTATGATTATTTAAATAAGGCTCGCTTAGAGAAAATCAGCAGGATTAATGAAGATTTACAAGTTTTAAGTCATCTGGAGTCGGAACAAGCGAAAGAAACAGCCTTGCTTGAGTCAAAGTTAGATAAAAGAAAACAGGAAAGATCGGTTTTATTAAAAACAAAGTCTGAGCGTAAGGCCTTATTGCTAAAAATTGATCGGCAGGTTTCTTCAAAAAAACAACAGTTAATTCAATTTAAAGCCAGTGAGAAACGTTTAAAATCGTTAATATTATCATTGCAGCAAGCGCTGGATGTTTTTCCTTTGAATGATGGGGTGGTAAAAAGCTTTTCTAAATTAAAGGGGAAGTTGCCGTGGCCGCTTAAAGGTGAGCTACTTAAAAAGTTTGGAGATAAGCGCTCTGATAGTCGTTGGGATGGGGTTTTAATCAAAGCGAAGGCTGGTAAAAATATTAGGGTGGTTACTCGAGGCCGAGTGGTTTATGCTGATTGGTTGCGAGGATATGGATTGTTAACTATTATTGACCATGGAAAAGGTTATATGACGCTATATGCGTTTAATCAAAGCTTATATAAATCGGTAGGGGACTGGGTTGATGCTGGGGCTGTTATAGCAACAGTCGGTCAAAGTGGAGGTCAGTCTTCTGCTGGATTATATTTTGGTGTTAGAAGAAAAGGTAAGCCGGTTGACCCGGTCAAATGGTGTCGAAAAGTTCGACGTGGAAAGGTTGGATAGGAATCTAATATTTGGAGTGGTAAAGCACATGCTAAAAAAGAAAAATAGTTTAGTTTTGTTTATGGGTGTCATTTTAGGTGTTCTCTTGAGCATTGGTGGTACTGTTGTTGCTGAACGCGGGAAAAACGAAGTGGTAGCGGCTGAGCAGTCAGAAGTTGTTACTTTGCCTTATGAAGAATTGCGGAGGTTTAGAGAGGTCTTTGGTCGTATTAAGAGGGACTATGTTGAGCCAGTCACTGATAAAAAATTACTAGAAGATGCAATTAAAGGGATGCTGGCAGGTTTAGATCCCCATTCTGCTTATCTGGATGCCGAGCAATATAAGGATTTGAAAGAAGGTACAACAGGGCAGTTTGGTGGTTTAGGTATTGAGGTCACCATGGAAAGTGGTTTTATTAAGGTGGTATCGCCTATCGATGATACTCCAGCAGAACGTGCCGGTATTAAAGCAGGTGATTTGATTGTCAGGTTAGACAAAAAACCAGTCAAAGGGATGAGTTTGGGTGAGGCCGTTAAAATTATGCGTGGTAAGCCTGGTAGTGATATTTTATTGACTATTATTAGGGAGGGTGAGGAAGCACCTCTTAAAATAACTATTACTCGAGCGATTATTAAAGTAAAAAGTGTTAAAAATAAGCTGCTTGAAGCTGGTTATGGTTATGTTCGAGTCAGTAGCTTTCAGTCAAGAACTGGGTCAGGCGTTGTTGATGCGGTAGCAGCACTTAAAAAAGAGAACAAAGCCAATTTAAAAGGCCTGGTATTAGATTTAAGAAACAACCCTGGTGGAGTACTAAATGCAGCGGTTGAAGTGAGTGATGCCTTTTTAGAAAAAGGTTTGATCGTTTATACCGAGGGACGTATTAAAAACTCAGAAATGCGTTTTAATGCTGGGCCTGGTGATGTGGTTGATGGTATGCCGATTGTTGTGTTGATTAATTCTGGCTCAGCATCTGCGTCAGAAATTGTTGCAGGTGCATTACAAGATCATCATCGAGCTATTATTATGGGTGAAAAATCCTTTGGTAAGGGGTCTGTGCAAACTATTCTACCTACAAGCGGCAAAGGTGCAGTTAAGTTAACAACTGCGCGTTATTACACGCCATCAGGTCGGTCTATACAGGCAGAAGGGATTGAGCCAGATATTTTGTTGGCTAAAGTAAAGCTGGAATCATTAAAATCTTCAACATTTAAGCCGGTAAAAGAAGCGGATTTATCGCACCATTTACAGAATGGGAATAATAAGGGTGCTAAGAATGATGAGAATAATGATGAGAATAATGATGAGAAGGGTAAGAAAGAAGGGCTAGATTTACGAGATTATCCTTTGCATGAGGCTTTAACTTTATTGAAAGGGCTGAGTATTTTGAGTAAATAGTGGCATAATAATGTGAAATAAAAAAAGCCAGTAAGACATGGTCTTGCTGGCTTTTTTTTGTGAATTTTCTATCTGCGGATATAAAAGCTAACACAGAGGGTGCTGAGAAAGAGTCGCATAATCCTTTTTAGATGCTCTTCTCCGTGTCCTCAGTGACCTTTGTGTATAAAGCTCTTTTGTCGTTAGCAATCACTTGATGTTTGGTATTTGACAGTAAAATCATTCATAGTCGATAGTGCGACAGCAAGATCTTCTGTTTTTTCCAGTTGAAAAGCATTAACACCTACGCGAGATAAGTAAAAAACTTGATCTGCCATGTAGCTACCAATGGCACGGATTTCACCCTCATAACCATATCTTTCTCGTAATAATCGTGCATGAGAAAAAGCTCTGCCATCAGTAAATGCAGGAAATTCCACTACCACTAACGGCATGTCTTTTAAATCATCAGCAATTTCTTCAACATTATCTGTGGGTGCGATTCTAATGCCAATGTTGCCTTGATGGTTGCTCAGTGCTGATTTTTCTGTTTTCCAGCGTGTTAAAGAGAGGGTGATATCACCTTGAGAAATATCCTCGTCATCGGCAATATGAGTCCAGTTGTCTTCTATAATTTGTTTGTCTTTTATGATTTTCATGGACTTGCCTTAATAGACTGCTTCTTTAAATGGAGTAACGCCAATACGGTTAACCGTATCCAAGAATATTTCATCATCATGGCGATGTTTTATATAAACATCCAGAATAGTTGTAATCGCTTGGGTAACTTGGTCTTTAGCAACAGCAGGACCTAATCTTTCACCAATTGCAGCATCATTCTCAGATGATCCGCCTAGTGTTAATTGGTACCATTCAACGCCTTTTTTATCGACACCTAATATGCCAATATGGCCGACACTTTGGTGTGCGCAACCATTCATGCAGCCAGACATATTGATTTTTAAGTCGCCAATATCGTGAATGTAATCAATATCATCTAATGCTTCATTGATTTCTTTAGCTATGCCAATGGATCCGGCATTTGCAAGTGCACAAAAGTCTAGGCCCGGGCAGCAGATCATATCTGTAGCTGTACCTATGTTGGCTGTGGCTAATGATAAATCATTTAATTTTTGCCATAGAGCAAATAAATCGGCATGTTTGACGTCAGCAAACACAAGATTTTGTCTGTGAGTTGCTCTTATTTCGCCAAAACTAAAATTATCGGCTAAATCTGCCACTGAATCGAGTTGACTCTCAGTAATATCACCTGGAGGTGAGTCAGGCGCTTTTAGCGACAGATAAACAGCACGATAACCAGCTATTTTATGTTCGGCAGTATTATGTTTTACCCAGGTTGCGAAATCAGGGTTTTGTTCCTTATGCTGATCAAAAGAGATATCGTCGTTAGCATCTGCCAGGTAAGCTGGTGGGGTAAATTGAGCTTGTATAGAGGCGATACGCTCATTACTTAGCTCCATACCATCTTTAATTTGTAGCCATTCAGCCTCTACCCATTCTGTCATCTTTTCAAGGCTACTTTCTCTGACAAGGATTTTAATACGAGCTTTGTATTTATTATCGCGTCGACCATTGAGGTTGTATACGCGAACGATAGCTTCTAAATAAGAAAGCAGGTGTTTCTTTTCTAAAAAGGGGCGGATCACTTTGCCAATAACAGGTGTGCGACCTAAACCTCCACCGACAAGTACTCTAAAGCCTGTTTCCCCATGCTCGTTTTTAACAATATGAAGTCCTATGTCATGAAATTGAGTGGCTGCTCTATCACTCTTAGAGCCGCTGACCGCAATTTTAAATTTACGAGGTAAGTAAGCAAACTCAGGGTGTAATGTGGTCCATTGACGGATAATTTCGCAATAAGCACGTGAATCTTCAATTTCATCGGTGCAAACGCCAGCCAAGTGGTCAGTCGTAGTATTTCTTAAACAGTTGCCGCTGGTTTGGATGGCATGCATTTGAACACTGGCTAGGTCAGCAAGAATATCCGGGATATTTTTTAATTCAGGCCAGTTAAATTGAATGTTTTGACGGGGAGTAATGTGAGCATAGCCTTTATCATATTTTCTCGCCACGTGAGCGAGCATGCGCAGCTGGGCGGATGAAAGCAAACCATAAGGACCTGCAACACGAAGCATGGGGGCATGGATTTGAACATAGACGCCATTCATCAAGCGTAATGCGCGATATTCATCTTCACCGATTTCGCCCTTTAAATAGCGTTCGGTCTGTCCTCTAAATTGAGTAACCCTTTCATTTAAGAGAGTCTGGTCGTTGTCGTTATACTGATACATAAAGTGTTTTGCGCTAGTTTAGAGCGAATAAATCAAGACCGCTAATCATATACTGAGACGCTTTAAATGACAAAGTTAATTGTAAGATGGTACTATTGAGGGTTGTTTTGTCTTGCTTTTAATCTGAATCCGTATTGAGATGTGGATTGAGGTTTAAATTAATTTACTAACTTGTTGGTCGGGGAGGTCGTTTTGTTGCGTTTGTTGTTGGTCTTAGCAGGCTTGTTGTTTTTACCTCAAGTGGCGGTGGCTGGGGAAGCTATTGCTAATTTAGGTCTTACAGGAACTGAGAGAGGGATTTATACTGTTCTCATTTTTATCATTGCTTACGGCTTTGTTATGGCCGAAGAATTCACAGGGATGCGTAAATCTAAGCCTGTTATTCTTGTTGCAGGATTGATTTGGGCGCATGCGGCTATTCTCGCAACTGAAGCAGGGGTTTCTACGGAAGATTTGCACGAAGCTTTTGAATTTAATTTAAAAGAGTACGGCGCTTTGATGTTGTTTTTGCTGGTTGCAATGACATATATCAATGCCATGGCTGAGCGAAATGTATTTGAAGCATTAAGATCATGGATGATTAGAAAAGAATTTAATTACAAGCAATTGTTCTGGGTAACAGGGATTATTACTTTCTTTTTATCAGCGGTTGCTGATAACTTAACATCTGCCTTATTGGTGGGTGCTGTGGTAATGGCTGTAGGTAAAGGCAATGATAAGTTTGTTGCTATTGGCTTGGTTAACTTGGTTGTTGCTGCTAATGCCGGTGGTGCTTTCAGTCCTTTTGGTGATATTACCACCTTAATGGTTTGGCAAGCGGGCTATGCTGAATTCTTTGATTTCTTCGCATTGTTTATTCCTTCAGTTGTAAACTATGTAATACCTGCTTTCTTTATGTATATGGCTGTGCCTGATGAGAAGCCAGCTGCCTCTAGTGAAGCAGCTGTGATGTTAAAGCCTGGTGCGATTCAAGTTTGTGTATTATTTTTATTAACGATTGTCACAGCGGTTAGTTTTAAACAGTTCTTACATTTGCCTCCTTTTATGGGCATGATGGTTGGTCTGTCTGTATTAATGATATACGGCTTCAGTATTAACAAGTTATATCATGATGAATCATTCGATATTTTTGATAAAGTACGTGATGCTGAATGGGATACATTATTCTTCTTCTTTGGCGTAGTGTTTGCGGTAGGTGGTTTAGGGTACATCGGTTACTTAGAACTGCTTTCTGGTGCAATGTATGAAGGCCTAGGAGATACAACAGCTAACGTATTGGTGGGTTTTATTTCAGCAATTGTTGATAATATTCCTGTGATGTTTGCTGTGTTGAATATGAATCTGAATATGGATTTATACCAATGGTTAATGGTGACATTAACAGCGGGAACAGGTGGTTCTATGTTATCTGTTGGTTCAGCTGCAGGTGTTGCTCTAATGGGGGCATCTAACCATAAATATACTTTCTTTAGTCATCTGAAATGGGCGCCAGTGATTGCGCTAGGCTATTTTGCAAGTGTTTTTACTCATTATCTAGTTAATGGTTGATTGCTGATGTGAATGCATTAGTTATATTATTATTTAATTAGAAATGCTATAGCACTCATCATAGATACGGTTTGGTATTTGTGATGAGTGCTTTTTTGTGTGTGGGCTTATGAAAACTGTAACAACTTGGCGACAAGCTTTTTCTATTTATACCAAGCCTCGTGTGTGGGGAATGATTTTTCTTGGGTTTTCCGCAGGGCTTCCCTTTTTACTGGTGTTTTCAACTTTATCTGCTTGGCTTAGAGACGAGGGTGTGGCACGTTCAGTGATTGGTTTTTTTAGTTGGGTGGGCATTACTTACTCAATTAAAGTCTTTTGGTCACCTATTGTCGATAGGTTGCCGCTACCTTTGTTAACCAAGTTGCTGGGGAAAAGACGAAGCTGGATGTTGTTAGCTCAAATAGGTATCGCTAGTGGT
>WTAG01000643.1 GCA_013139755.1 Methylomarinum sp.
CAAAGGCATCTAAGCCAGCGATACCTGAAGGAGGAACTGCATTAATGTCTGCGGCTACTTTAAGTTGTGTTGCTGAAGCAATCTGTTCTGCGTTAAGTAATTCAATGCCGGCGGCACCTGTTGCAAAAACAATATCAGCTGTTTTGATATATTCTGATTTATCAGAATCAAGTCCTGCTTCAATTGCGATTTTACCTTCGCCAAATTCATTGTTGCATAAATCTACGATATGTTGAGCTTTATCAAGATTTCTGCCTATGATTCTAACATTTGCGCCTGCTTGAGCCGCTAAAACGGCAGCAGCTTGACCTACAGGCCCTGTTCCACCAAGTGCAAGCAGGGTTTTACCTTCAAGTGTCGTATTAAACTTTTGATCCAGTTCCTTTTCCACTGCAGCAACCATACCGGCAGCTGTTGTAAACGCACCACTTGGATCGGCAAAAACTGAAACTTCAAAAGGAGGGAACATAGCATTTCTTGCCGCTTTCAGCATATCTCTGGCTTGCTTGGTATCCCGTCCGCCAATAAATATGCCCGTTCTGTTTAAGCCTTTTGGACTACGCGAAAAGATAACATCCTGAATTAACCCTTTTACTTCACTAGGTTCTACATTGATATAAGGTATGGCTGCAACCCAGCCCGCATCCATAGCCATATTAACATCGAATGGGCTTAGGTTTTTTGCTGTTGTCAGCATGTGTAAAATGAATTTTTTTTCCATGGTTGTCTCTAGATTAAGTAACTCTTAATTAATTATAAAAGGATCGGTTACGGTAATTATAGTTTATGGATACACCATTCAGCAAAAAATACTGAATTTGTGTATGATTTACAGCATTTATAGACTTTGGAGAATTTAGAAATGCATAATATTACCTTGATTAAGGGTGACGGTATTGGTCCATCTATCATGGATGTCGCTGTCAAAATTATTGATGCAACAGGCGTAAAAATAAACTGGGAAGAAGCGGATGCAGGCATGGCTGCTTTTGATAAGCATGGAACGCCTATTCCAGATGAAACACTAGCTTCTATAGATAAAAACAGAATCGCTTTTAAAGGGCCTTTAACAACCCCTGTAGGCGGTGGTTTTAGAAGTATTAACGTAGCATGGCGTCAAAAATATGATTTATATGCCAATGTGCGCCCTGCAAAAACATGGAAAGGGGCTCAAACTAAATTCGATAATGTTGATATCGTTATTGTAAGAGAAAACACTGAAGGTTTATATCTAGGGCTAGAGCATTACTTGACGCGTCAAAAAGACGTTGCTGAAAGTCTAGCTGTTATCACCAAAGAAGGTTCTGAGCGCATCGTAGAATATGCTTTTAAATATGCTAAAGAAAATGGGCGTAAAAAAGTAACGGCATGTCATAAAGCCAATATTTTAAAATACACTTCAGGTTTGTTTTTAGATACAGCAAGAGAAGTGGCTAAACGATACCCGGAAATTGAATTTGATGACAAAATCGTTGATGCAACCTGTATGCATATGATTATGGACCCAACTCAGTTTGATGTTGTGGTAACAACCAATATGTTTGGTGATATTTTATCTGATTTAACTGCGGGTTTAGTAGGTGGTTTAGGCTTAATCCCTGGCGCTAATATTGGTACTGATGCTGCTTTGTTTGAAGCGGTTCATGGTAGTGCACCTGATATTGCAGGAAAAAACATAGCAAATCCAACGGCTGTAATTATGGCTGGTGTGATGATGTTAAACCATTTAGGTGAAACGGAAGCTGCAAGTAAAATTAAAGCGGCAGTAGAAAAAGTGGTTGAAGCGGGTGAACAAGTGACGCCTGATTTAAACCCTAATTCTAAAGCAGGTACCATAGAAATGGGCGAAGCCATTATTGCCGCGTTGTAATTATAGGTTTTTAGTAGGATGGGCAAAGCGATAGCGTGCCCATCACACTTAAAATGATGGGCACGAAAGAACCTTTGCCCATCCTACCTTGTCCAAACTATTTCGTGTGTTCCTTGGCTGGTCACTCTGTAGGGCAAAAATAATAAACAAATGCACCGTGAGCGGATACGCCTACATGTTCTTATGAAAGATAAACAACAGCTGCGTCGTAAAGCATATGATGCTAGAAATGCACAACCGGATAAAGAAAAACTGAGCGATATTATTTGCAATAAATTTATCGCTCAAACTGCTTATCAACAGGCAGAAACTATTATGTGGTATCTGCATTGTCGATCAGAGGTTAGAACTTTAAATGCTGTGGTAGCAGCGCTTGATAGCCAAAAGAAAATAATTATTCCCTATTGCACGACTGATCAAAAAGGACAAAATAAACTCGGATTGTGGTGGCTAGAAGATATTTCTGAGTTAATAGCTGGCACTTGGGGGATTTTAGAGCCGCCAAAATTACGCTGGGGAGAGAAAGGTAAAGAAATTTCTCCGCAAGCATTAGATTTAATAATGGTTCCAGGTGTTGCTTTTGATCGAACAGGTGGACGGTTAGGTAATGGTGCTGGATATTATGATCGCTTATTAAATAAGGTTAGAGAGGATACAAGCTTAACCGCAGTTTGCTATGAGTCACAATTATGCGACAAAGTTATGATGGAAACACATGACATTTATATGCACACAGTTTTAACTGAGAAAAAATGTTATATATCTAAAATACATGGACTTGAATAGCGTTAAAAATAATCTAAAAACCAGTCCTGCTTTCGTCATTGATGAATCTCAAATTATTCAAAATTTGAGCGGCTTAGCCGATTTAAAAAAACAATCAGGATGTCAGGTTTTAT
>WTAG01000528.1 GCA_013139755.1 Methylomarinum sp.
TTTCCTTGCAAGCCGATCAGAAATTATTTAGAGAATTTACAGGTAATATTTGAATATATTGAGGTATTTTACAATCGAGAGAGAATCCATTCTGCTAATGACTATTTATCACCTGTAGATTACGAAAAGCAGCAAATATCTATGTAAACTTGTGTCCTAAAAAGTGTTGACACATCAATATGCTGAGGTATCAACCTATGAAACAAAATTTATACTGCCAAAACTTTTGGTACGATTAATACTACAGAGCATACCTCTCACAGGTTTTTCGGAGTATATTCTTGAAAAATCAGTTCTTCATCATTTCTACCTGCATCTAAATGGCAATTTTACAAGGCAGACGTATCGTAATACAAAGCCCACCTTGTTTATGATTGTGGGCACTGATGCTTCCCTGGTGAGTTTCAATAGCACGACGCGCTATAGCTAACCCCAGGCCATAACCAGGAGTTTTTATATTTTGTTTGTTATCATTAATACGTACAAAAGGTAAAAATAGTTGTACAAGTTCATCTTCTGTCACACCTATGCCACAGTCGAAAATACTGACTTTTATATGATTATTTTCATTAGTCAGGGTGATAGTTACCTGAGTTGTTTTTGGCGTGTGAAAAATTGCATTTCGAATGACATTATCAAAGGCTCGGCGTAGAAGCTCTATACTTCCGTATATTAACACTTCACTATTATTATGAAATATCACCTGTTTATTCTGGCTTTTAGCTTCGAACCGAGCATCATTGGCAATAGATTCAATAAGACCGTTGATATCAAAATAATCTGTTATATTGTTGTTAACACCTGCTTCCAGTCGTGAAAGAGTTAACAGCTCACCGATTAATACATCAAGACGCTGACTTTCTTTTTCAATTCGCTGTAACAGTTGGTCTGTTTTTTCGGGATATTGTTGGCTCATTTCTACTGCTAGCTGAAGGCGAGCAAGGGGTGATCGCAATTCGTGTGATACATCATTCAATAAACGTTTCTGTACATCCACAAGTTGTTGCACTTGTTCAGCCATGTAATCGAAATCTTTGGCTAGGTCAGTAATCTCATCTCGACGTTGACCAATGTTAGGCATAACACGTGTATCTAGTTTACCGCTTGCAAAACGATTTGTTGCTTCGCGTAACAATCGAATTGGCTGGGTGATATACCAGGCAAGACCTCCAATAAAACATAAGCTGCTAATAAAAAAAATCATCAATGGAAATAAAGGTGGATATTGTGGCAAATTATTTTGCTGGCGCAAGGAAGGATGATTACGGTGTGATGGCATGAATAAAAGAAAGTGTTCTCCTTCAGGGGTCGTCACTTGTTGAATGGAATGCTGTTGTGGAGTTTTCAGTGCTTCACGTGCCTTGCGGAGCATGATATCAGAAACTTGTCTACCAAATAGTTCGGAACCATTATCGTCAACAATAAGTACGGGTACTGGTCGGCGTTTTATAAGATTTTTTAGAGCAGAGGATCCTTCTTTACGTAAAAGTTTGGCCACAATGTTAATTCCAAAATCAGCTCGAGGATTCTTTATTAGTATTTCCAACTGTTCAATGAGCTTTTTGTTATGTTGCCATACCAATCCTCCAACGATTGTGCCTGTAAGAATTAGGGTTAACCAAAAGCCAAAGAAAATTTTCCAGAATAAACGCCCCATTATTTAGTCTCTTTCGAAAACTGGTAACCTTGTCCACGTATGGTAATGATCATTGAATCTAAATGATATTTAGCCATTTTCTTTCGCAGATTACTCATGTGCATATCGATGCTGCGATCATATTTTTCCA
Organism: Methylomarinum sp.; assembly: GCA_013139755.1. The sequence continues at coordinate 1,788 of WTAG01000528.1, forward strand.
GTACGCGGTCTAGTGCATGTTTTGATAAAGTTTCTTTGCTAACCAAGTGCCCCGCCTGTTTTACTAACGTGTGCAAGAGATTAAATTCAGTGCTTGTTAAATCTAGTAATTGCCCCTCAATTATCACAGTACGTGATGGTGGATGAATTTCCAGTGTTCCAATATTTATGACACTTGCTATACTCTTTTTATGCTGGTAAGTCTCCTGCGTACGCCTCAATATAGCGTGTAACCGTGCTACTAATTCTCTTGAGTTAAAGGGCTTTGGTAAATAGTCATCAGCACCAATTTCAAGTCCAACGATACGATCCACGTCGTCACCCTTTGCAGTGAGCATTAGTACAGGTACGCTAGAATTTGCTCGAATTCGTCGTAATACCTCAAAACCATCTAGCTTAGGCATCATTACATCCAGTATTACAACGTCAAAAAAACCAGTCAATGCACGCTGTACACCTGTTTTTCCATCGAAAACAAGCTCAACACTAAAACCCTCAGCCTCTAGGTATTCATCTAGCATGGTGGATAATTCTGAGTCGTCATCGACAATTAAAATATTGATCATAAGTTTTTACATATTTGTTTCATTGAGTGAATTTTGGCACAAACCAAGTATGTCTTCCGATTTTCTTTACATAGATTTACATAGATTTACAAAGTATTACTAAGTCTAGACACAAATTTACGGGTACTTTCCGCATAATTATTATCAAGGTAAAAAATGATTTTGCCGAATAACTTTGTAATTAGTTTGGAGATATATCATGAAAAAACGTAACTGGATTATCAGCATTATATTGGGTGCCAGCATTATAACTATTGGAACTGCAAGGGTTGCTAACGCTCGCGGTGAATGGGATGGAGAATTTTATGGTTTTCATAGAGGTGACAAAATAATGTATCTGATGAGAAAACTGGATCTTAGTAAAGTTCAACGTCAGGTGATTCGCAGTATCAAGAATGAAACACGAGAGCAAATGGTGGCAAAACGGGATGAGATTCATGATATGCGTAGGATTATGTTTGAGTTGGCTAATTCCGATGCTTATGATACAGATAAAGTGCGTGAACTGGCATCTGCCATATCGCCTATCAGAGTGGAAATAATCGTACAGCGTCTCGAAACAATGAATCGTATTCGTAAGGAGTTGACTCCGGAGCAAGTTGCAAAAATGGATGATTTTTTAAGTACGCGGATTAGGCGTGATGATTTTTAATGCCTTATGTTAATTATGGACTAAAAAACGAACACTATTTTTCATAGACTTATACATATGTTGATATTTTGGAGTACATAAAGTTGTACAGGCTCTGAAAGTATTTAAATGAGAACATTTAACTAATGAACACAATAACAGCTCCACTTGAAGATCTACGCGTTACAACACCAAAAACCAATATTCTTGATAAGCTGGCCGGATGGGAAAATTTGGAAATAAAACCACTCAAACCGCTTGCGCCAGAAAATGCGTTGGAACACAAACAATTACTAGAGGGAGAGTTTTGGCGTCATATTCCAAGCTACAAGAATATTGATACAGAAACCTTTCTTGATCATTCCTGGCAATCACGAAATACCGTCACGAAACCGAAACATCTTCTTGACGTGCTGGGTGACCTTATACCTGAATTCTTTTATCAGGATGTTCAGAAGGGTATCCAACAAGCACCGATGTCAATGCGGGTAACACCCTATATAATGGCGTTAATTGACTGGGAAGCCCCATACAGCTGTCCTGTGGCGACACAGTTTATTCCAGTAGGACGCCATCTCCTTGAAGATCATAGCAAACTTACTTTAGACTCACTCCATGAACAGGCTGATGAGCCAGTTGCAGGAGTGACACATCGCTACTATGACAAAGCCCTTTTTCTCCCTCTCTCAATTTGTCCCGTCTATTGCCGGTTTTGCACACGAAGCTATAGCATTGGTCCCACTACAGAGTCAGTCGACAAGGCATCATTTAAAGGGAGCTATAATCGTTGGCGTGAGGCATTTGCTTATATCGCATCCCGGCCGGAACTAGAAGATATTGTGATTAGTGGTGGCGACGCCTATCATCTGCGCCCTGAACAAATTGAAGCAATTGGTATAACGCTTCTCAATATGCCTAATATTCGTCGAATTCGCATTGCGACTAAAGCCTTAGCTATTTTGCCTCAATTTATACTGAGTCACAAAAAATGGTTAGATGCAATTACTACTGTAGCGGAATATGCTCGTAAGAAACATAAAGAAGTGGCCATTCACACTCACTTTAATCATCCTTCGGAAGCGACCTGGATTACACGGGAAGCAATGGGGCTACTATATGAGCGAGGTATTATTGTGCGTAACCAAACCGTATTACAAAAAGGGGTTAATGATGATGAAGAAACCATGACCACTTTAGTCCGCCGATTGGGCTATCTCAATATACATCCCTATTATGTCTATTTATGCGATATGGTCAAAGGTGTTGAAGACCTTCGTACCAGCACTGCGACAGCGGTTAGACTTGAAAAAATTGTACGTGGCTCTACTGCAGGGTTTAATACACCTACATTTGTTTGTGATGCGCCCGGGGGAGGAGGAAAGCGAACAGTGAGCTCATATGAATATTACAATCGCGATACCGGTATTGCGGTATACACAGCACCTTCTGTCAAACAAGATAAATTTTTCATGTATTTTGATCCACTACATTCTCTTAATGAAGAATACCGTGAGCGATGGAAAAATAGTGCAGATCAAAAACACATGATCCAGGAAGCACTCGAAGCAGCAAAAAAACGGATTTTAATCTAGGTCTATAAGGAGAGAAATAAATATGAATTCTATTAGCCCTGTACTTGCACCCGAAACAAAAGCAGAGTGCCTTCACCATCTTTTTGAAGCCCAGGTGATCATACGCCCGACCCATCTCGCCGTTATCTATGGCGAAGAACGATTGTCTTATCAGGAATTAGATTATCGAGCGAATCAACTTGCACAATATTTGCGACGGCTCGGAGTCAAACCAAATACACTGGTTGGTATTTATCTTGATCGCTCTGAAAAGCCTATTATTGCCATTCTAGCCATACTCAAAGCAGGTGCGGGTTATGTACCCCTTGACCCAGACTATCCGCAGGATCGGATTGAATATATTATAAAAGAGGCTGGGATTTCAGTACTTGTATCCGAGGAAAAGCTTTATTCCAAGGTGTCGTCTTTTTTTGATGGCATTACCGTTACTCTGGATAGTCAGTGGGGTGGTATTGGCCAGCAGTCTAAAGACCTAATATTTAGCAAATCAACCGAGAGTTCAAGTAACCAACTATGCTATGTTCTCTATACTTCAGGCACTACAGGTCGCCCCAAAGGTGTCATGACCGAACATCACAACGTCGTTCAATTCGTAGCATCCTTTAATGAAATTTGTAAAATAGAACCGACCGATCGAATATATCAAGGTTTTTCACTTGGCTTTGATGGTTCGGTGGAAGAAATATGGATGGCCTTTTCCAATGGTGCGACGCTTATTGTTGGACCGCCTGATATTTCTCGCCTTGGTAATGAAGTCGCTGATTTTTTAACGCAACATGAAGTGACTTTTTTTTCTACAGTTCCTACATTGCTTGGTATGATTTCGGAAGATTTGCCCACTGTTCGTCTTTTAATCGTAAGTGGTGAACCATGTCCTCCTCAGCTTGTTAAAAAATGGGCTCAGCCTCAGCGACGAATGTTAAATGTTTACGGGCCAACCGAGACAACTGTTAATACTACAGTAGCAGAGTGTATTGCGGACAAAACCATCACTATTGGGCAGCCACTACGTGGCTACCAGACATTTATTCTGGATTCCAATATGAAACTACTCCCATCAGGTGAGTCTGGAGAGCTTTATATCGGCGGTGTAGGTGTAGCGCGTGGTTATTTAAATCAACCCGAGATAACCGCCCGGCATTTTTTATCGAACCCTTTTGATTCAAGCTCATTATCAAAGCTTTATCGTACAGGCGATTTAGTGAGAATGAAAGATGGGGGTGATCTTGAGTTTCTGGGGCGTATGGATAGCCAGGTTAAAATCCGTGGATATCGGATCGAACTATCAGAAATTGAGTCAGTGCTGAAAGAGCATTCTGATGTGCATTCAGCAGTAGTCAATGTTTTTGAAAATAACGGCCTTAAACAGCTTACATCTTATGTTGTTCCCAGTGTGTCCCAAGCGTTATTCGATCGTGATGACGTACTCAAACTGTTGCGTATGCGGTTACCACCTTATATGGTCCCAGGGTATCTTGATTTACTTGATGAATTGCCCACTTTGGCAAGTGGGAAGGTGGATCGGAAACAGCTCCCTGAGCCAAAAACACCATTGGTGCATAACGAGCGGAAAATTGTTAGACCACAAAATTTAATAGAAAAACAAATCATTGATGTATGGGAAAATCTTTTCAATGTATCCCCCGTGTCTACTGACGACAACTTTTTCCTTGATCTTGGCGGTTACTCTTTGTTGGCAGCACAAATGGTTACTGAGCTACGAAGTGAATATAGCTTGGAAATTTCTATTCGTGATGTATACAGTTATTCCACGGTTCAACAGCTTTCAGATCATTTGATTAAAAAAGAAAACAATACCACTCCTAAAATCGATCAGACTAAACATCAGTCCACCAGTCAATCCAGTCAAAAAGTTTTTGAGAATCTTTCTGGGGTTGTACGAACATGCTGTATTGGTTTGCAAGCCATTGCATTGTATTTGCTTTATGGTATTGCTACATCTCCCTTATTAATTGGGGTGTGGATGTTTCAAAATGATCTTTCAATTTCTACAAGGCTTTGGGCTGTAGCAGGGCTAATGCTGGTAAGTTTTCCATTATTACTTGCTTTGAGTGTTATTTTTAAGTGGCTGATTATTGGCCGATATAAACCAGGCCGCTACCCTGTATGGGGCTTTTATTATTTTCGTTGGTGGTTAGTCACTCGGATGCAGGCATTGAGTGGAAGTGCGTTGTTATCGGGTACGCCACTAATGAGTCTTTATTACCGGGCTATGGGGGCTAAAATTGGTAAAAATTGTATTCTGGATACACCGCACTGTACCATTTTCGATTTATTAACAGTTGGTGATGATACCTGTATCGGATCTGAAACCCAACTTCTTGGGTATCGAGTAGAAAATGGAATGCTTATTATTGAAAGTACCGAGATTGGTTCTCGGTGTTTTATTGGTACTCATTGTGCATTAGGACTCAAGACTAAGATGAATAATAATGCCTGTCTAGATGATCTATCTTTTCTCCAAGATAATGCTGTGATAGCACAGGGAAAATCTTATCGGGGGGCTCCTGCACAAGCTGAGCAAGTTATCCTGCCGGAAGTAGACCAGCTCTCAACCGTCCGTAGACGACCCATTCTCTTTGGTGGGCTTTATTGTCTAGCAATTGTGGCACTGCAGAGTATTTTATTTTTATCTGTTTTGCCTGTTATTTTAATTAACTTAACTGCTTTTTCATTTGGCGGCCTGTTTTGGGGGATTTGTTCCATCTTTTTGACTATTCCTTTGGGCGTTATTTCATTTTGTTTGACTGTTGCAGGTATCAAAGCATTAATAATCCCCCGTACGAAACCAGGTGTTTATTCCGTCGAAAGCTGGTTTTTCGTTAAAAAATGGTTGGTTGATGCTCTGTTTACAATGAGCCGTTACGTAGTGCATCCGCTCTATACAACGATCTACCTTCCATCATGGCTTCGAATGCTTGGGGCTAAAATTGGTGAACGAGCGGAAATCTCAACAATTACCCAAATGACGCCTGATCTAACAACTATTGGGGATGAAAGCTTCTTTGCTGATGGTTCCATGGTTGGGGGGCGGCGTTTTTACCGAGGCTTTGTACAATTTGAAGAAAACAAAATAGGCAAACAAAGTTTCGTCGGTAACAGTGCTCTCCTACCAGTAGGAAAAGATCTTGGTGACAAATGTCTATTAGGCTGTCTTTCTGTGCCACCCACTGAGCCGAATGAAGTAACTGACGGTAGCGAGTGGTTAGGGTCACCTTCTTTTCGTTTGCCATATCGTCAAAAAGTCGAAGGCTTTGATGCTTCAGAGACTTATAACCCGACTCGTAAGCTGTACATTCAAAGGTATTTAATTGATGCATTAAGGATCTTTCTGCCTTATTTTATTGGAAGTACTGCTGCCATTATTTATTTTTTTTGTATGAGCGCAGCATTTACCTATCTGCCGTTATGGACAACGCTAGTTCTTGCACCTGTTACTGGAATGGCTCTTGCCGTTAGTATTGCTCTGGGTGGCGTTTTAGTCAAAAAATTTTTAATGGGCCGATTCCAGCCTGTTGTCAAACCGTTATGGTCGGTATATGTCTGGCTTAATGAAGCCGTAAATGGAGTCTACGAAACTGTATCTGCGCCAGCTCTGGCTCCAATGATGGGAACCCCCTTTTATAGTGTTTTTCTTAGACTGATGGGCTGTAAAGTTGGCAAGTATGCATTTATTGAAACATCACGTTTTTCAGAGTTTGACCTTGTTGAAATTGGTGATTATGTTGCCCTAAATCGTGATGTAATTATCCAAAACCACCTTTTTGAAGATCGCATTATGAAGTCATCACACTTAAAAGTCGGTGATGAATGCTCGATTGGCAATATGTCCGTTGTACTTTACGATACTGAAATGAAACAGGGATCTTGTATAGCACCTCTATCTCTCTTGATGAAAGGTGAAATACTACCGCCATTCAGCCGCTGGGTTGGTATTCCAACCAGCCTTGCTATGGAAATAGATTGTAGTTTAACGGATTAAGGAAATGGATGTACACGAAGCAAGATACTCCGTGTACGTGATGTGGCTACACTAAACAGGACACATATCTTAAAATACTTTTAAAGAAAATAAGTGTGCCTAAAATGAGTGAAGAAACAAAAAAACCAAATAGCTATACATCAGAATTTAAAGAATCAGCAGTTAAGTTAGCTGTTGAATCTGATC
>WTAG01000029.1 GCA_013139755.1 Methylomarinum sp.
CCCAGACTTAATCAGAGGTTCCTTAATTAACCCCAATAAACATAAAAACGTAGGCTGAATGAGCGATAATGCAATACCATCAAAAAGGTGGAGTGCGCTTCACTTTTCCAGCCAACGCACCTAATGACACGACAACAAACGACCTTGGAGCATAAAAATGAAAATTGGCGTACCAAAAGAAATCAAGGATAAAGAAGCGCGAGTGGCAATGACACCCAGTGGGGTGATAAGGCTAGTGCAGTCTGGCAATACCGTTGTTGTTGAAAAGGATGCCGGTGTAGGTTCTGGTTTTAGCAATGATCAGTATCAGCAAGCAGGTGCAACAATCGTCTCTACCTCTGAAGCCTGGAATGTTGATTTAGTGGTTAAGGTGAAAGAACCTCAACAATCTGAGTTTCAATACTTAAAAGACCAAATCGTTTTTACCTTTTTTCACTTGTATGGAGTGGATAAAAACCTAACTAAAGAACTGGTTAAAAAAGGCACAACGGCTTTAGCCTATGAAACATTAGAAGATCAAAATGAGCGACTTCCTATTTTAGAACCTATGAGTGCCGTTGCAGGAAATATGTCTGTTTTAATGGGATCTTATTATCTGGCGAGCTTTAATCAGGGTAATGGCATGCAGCTAGGCACTATACTTGACAAAGCTTATGGCAAAGTCGTTATTATTGGGGATGGTATCGTTGGTCAACATGCGGCAAAAGTTGCATCCGCAATGGGGGCAAATGTTGCTATTGCAGGATTACATGAATCACGCTGGGCAGAACGCCATAAAGATTCATTACCTGCGGTCAAATTCTTTATCTCCAATAAGGACAATATTTCCAAGCAGATTGTTGATGCCGATTTAGTGGTAGGTGCTGTACTATGCCGAGGCACTAAAGCCCCAAAAATAGTGACAGAAGACATGTTAAAAACAATGCCATTAGGATCGGTGATTGTCGATGTAAGTATTGATCAGGGCGGCTGTTTTGAAACATCACGAGCAACAACGCACTCAGACCCTGTTTTTATCAAGCATGGCATCATTCATTATTGTGTTGCCAATATGCCCGGTGCTTACCCTAAAGCATCAACTATTGCCCTGACAGATGCAACCATTGAATATGTATTGGATATTGCCAACAATTCACTTGATAACTTTTTCTCTGACCAAGGAAAAACAAAAGCACTCAATGTTTATAAGGGCAAGATAGTTGCAGAAAAAGTAGCCAAAGACCTTGATTTATTGGATTTATTTCAAGCAATAGAATCGTTAAATAACTAACATAAATCCACATCTAAAGTACAATAGCCCACCCCTTTGATAAGGATGCTCTCAGGGGTAAAAGAAAAATAGTTTTAGTGCGTTATCGCGCTAAAATAAATGATCAATAAACACAGGAAATAAAGCGCCATGACACAAGGCAAAAAATACACTTCCCAGATAACTCAAGATGGCACTAACTGGAAAGCAGAAATCATAAGACAAGTCACATCAAGAAGAACGATGGTATCAAAAAGTCAGGATGGATTTTCCACTGAGGCTGATGCACAGGCATGGGCAGAAAGTGAGTTAAAAATGTTTATGAAAAAATTGAGTGACCATAATAAACGTCACTCTGAAGTCCGCAAAGAAAAGCGTAACGACGCATAAAACTGACATAATTTTATCTGATTAAAGTAATCGCTTAATTTTAAGTCCTCTCCTGATAGGGGGGGGCTTAAATGCGCTAACTCGAACTTAATCCGACACATTCATTTGTAGTTTTGATTAATATCGACAACGATGCATCGAATATTGACTGGCTAAAAACAGCCAAAAACAGACCTAAATAAAATCTTTAGTCTTTTTAGCCTAAGTCAGAATTCGGTTTGATTCTACCCTATTTGAGACATCTATTTTTTTTGTACAAATAAAGAGGCCTAAGGTTTTTGGGCTTATCCAGATCTGTTGATTTGTATAGAAAGCATGTTAGCTCGTTTAGAGTTAGTGGCTTTTAGGGGTGTTGTTGACATATGATGGGAACTAGAACTTATGATAACCAGATCGAGACAATAACTAGTTATATTCTATTTTCAGAGCAATCAGCAGAAAAGAAATGCGTTGTTGAAAGAGCTAAAGTTGATCACTATGAAGCCAGTTTGATTTGGAGAAAGTAAGCTCAATATGGTGAATAAAACCTTGCTGAAAAAGAAACGCTGACGGCTACCACGGAATTTGATAAGGAAAACAGGGGGCATATATGGTCCCCTGATTTCTTTTAATCAAATACTTTGCTTTTATATACTTCATCGGCGACTACTTTAAACCAGCGTGGTCGGAAAATGGCCGTATACAGGCAAATCAACGTGGTAGTTGGAAATGGCAGAAAGCTAGCCACACTCATTAATAAGAGAAATAAAATAGTAAAAATACGTGTTTTCATAGGATTGTTTTGTTTCTTTAATTTGATTGCAGATATCTGGGTGGAAGCGTACACACTATTCAGACCGACAACAAGCTAATATTGGAGGTGTGTCATTAATATATAGCACATGCACGGGGTCCACATGCACGGGGTCAGTTCTAACATTCCAACATTCATGTTATAGTTGAAGACATGGCGAGACCTTTGAGATTAGAATTTTCTGGTGCACAGTATCATGTAACTTCGTGAGGTGACCGACGAGAAGATATTTATTGGGATGAGCAAGATAGACAGCAGTGGCTAGAGACAGTTAGTCAAGCAGTTAAAAAGCATGAAAGCCAATAATGTTGGAA
>WTAG01000605.1 GCA_013139755.1 Methylomarinum sp.
TTGAACTATTCATTAATGCTTTCGTCATATATCACGTAACTCAAAACGGGGGGCGACTTGGCTTCGACGTGGGTAGCAAAACCTTGAGTGCATGCCGTGGACAGTACACCACGTAAAATCTACTGAATTTAAAGTATTCGCTAATGACGAAAACTACTCAGTGGCTCTAGCAGCTTAAACCCTGCACCACTCTTCTGACTACATGTGCTTATGCGTGTAGGTACCTCGGTACACTCAGAAGTCATCTTACATAAGATCGCGCCAGGACTTAGTTCGGAGTCCAAAACGTTAAATCCAATCGAAATCGCTGATAGTTTTCTTGGCTCGACGGGTAGCTATTAGTTAAATCAAAAGAGCGAGATAAGCATGTAGACCTTTAGGCGGAGTGCTTGCGGACGCGGGTTCAATTCCCGCCGCCTCCACCAAATTTTAAGAACCGGCTACCCCTTTTAAAGGGCAGCCGGTTTTTTTATGCCTATTAAATAACACATAATGTTTCTTATTTTCTAATCTCTGATTCAGGGATTTGCAACAGAGAAAGCCTTTTAGGAGCGCGCATAAAACAAGTTCAACATTTATAGCCCGTATGTAGCGCTAGCGAAATACGGGAAATAGCACATTTTTATCCCGTATTCCACGTTATTACATACGGGCTACGGCTTACTAATTGTACAAGTAGTCCCGTTTTAATAATTCCACGATTCATGCTTTAAAGGTGACTTATTTAGCAGTGCCCTATAGCTACGCCACTGAGGTAAGACCCTATCCATATGATTCTTAAATACCTCATTATGGTTACGCTCTAATAAATGCACCATTTCATGTACCAATATGTATTCAATACATTCAATAGGCTTCTTAGCCAGCTCCAGATTTAGCCAAATACGCGCGGCTTTAATATTACAACTGCCCCATTTAGTTTTCATCTTTCTAACGCCCCAGTCAGCAACCTGTTCACCCACTATGGGTTGCCATTTATCCAGTAAACCAGAGACGCATCGCTTTAGCTCAGCTCTATACCAGGCGGTTAATAATTGTTCTTTGCTTGCAATCGAAGCACCGGGTTTAACAAACATCTTAAGCTTGCCACCCTGTAAGACACTTATCTTAGACTTCCCCATGCACTCAATTAACTCAAACCTGTAACGTCGCCCAAAAAAGAAATGACATTCACCCGAAATATATTGCCTTTCAGACTGACGAGGCTGATTTTTAAAATCCTGCTGCTGCCTTTTAATCCAGCTCAGTTTACAAACAACTGCTAATCGCACATTGTCATCGGTTACATGTTCAGGCACCGCCACACGCACATGACCATTAGGAGGATATACCGCAAGATGCAGGTTTTTAATAGCCTTTCTGACGACCTGCACATCAATACCACTCACTGTCAGCCAGTTTTTAGCCTCACTCATCAATCATACTCAGACTGGTTCTTGATTAATTCAATAACACCTTCAAGATTTTCTCCATACTCGCCCAACTCTTCTTTAACTGCATTTTCAACATCACGCATTTTAAAGCGGTTTTGCTTCCAGTCTGCCTTCTTGGTGTACCTTACGGCGGTATCAATACGTGCAACTAAATCTTCATTATTATCCAGATTGTCATATAACGACTGCTTGCCTCGGGTATCCATAGAAACAGGATAAGACCTTACCCCTGCTGGCTGAGTAATCCCCGCCGCCAGTTCTTTTACCTGTTTTAAATAAGTTTCATACTCAATGGCCTCTTCACGGCGTTGCGCTATCAAAGCATCCAGCAGTTCTGACATCTTTTCATAATATTTTGGATTAATCGGCTGCTCGTCGATAATCACCTTACGCATATTATTTTCGATGGTTTCTGCCATCGCTTCAGGGATTTTCTTGCTAGATGGCTCGGCTGGATTGAGTTTAGCTTTTTCAACAATCAGCTCAATTAAACCCAACTCTTCAAAATCAATAACCTTTTCGCTGTCTTCAGCTCGAATATAGGTATCCAGCAATCGACGCATGGCAGGTTCGTATAGCTTCATATCCACTTCATCTCGTGAAGCCAACTTTATTTCCTGCCGCATTTTGCTGAAGTGCTCTACTTCTTCCTTTACCTCTTGTGCTTCTTTGGTGCTGTAGCCAGCTTCCTGCATTTCGTTCGCAAGATTGGAATAAGCACGCACCAGTGCCGCGACATTTTTATATAAAGATACCCGCTTGGCTTCATTCAGCTTTAAATCGTCACTGCTGGCAACATCGCCACAGAAATAACGCATATAGTTAATCAGTTCTTTGGGTTGCAATACAGGCTCACACAGGGCCTTGGTGGTTTCTCTGGCCTCATCCAGCTTCTCTTTAGCTTTGACTAACCGGTCAGTCAGCAAGCCTTTAACATCTTCATGATCATAGGCATCAAAGGCGCCGCTGGTATAATCTCCAATAGAAGTTTCTAAGCGGTGGAACAGATCTTTATAATCGACGATATAACCGTATTCCTTGTCATCACCATCTAAACGGTTTACACGACAAATAGCTTGAAACAATCCGTGGTCTTGCATCTTCTTATCAATATAAAGATAAGTTGCCGAAGGTGCATCAAAGCCGGTAAGCAATTTATCCACCACAATCAACAACCGCATTTGCCCTGGCTCATCTTTAAATTGCTTTTTAACTTTTAGTTCAAAGTCTTCGGCTTTTTTAATGGCTTCAGCTTTAGGTACTTCAAAATAATCGGCTAGCATCTGCTGGTAGATTTCATATTGATGCAGCTTTTCAGTTAAGCCTTCACCACTCTCTTCACCTTTAATGTCTGCCGGTGACGGCAAATAACTGGTGACAATGGCGCATTTGCCTTTTAATTCTGTTTTGCTGAATAACTCATATACCTTACAGGCTTGATAAATACTGGCACACACCAGCATCGCATTACCTCTGCCATCCATAAGACGTGGCTTGGTATCCATATCCAACAGTATGTCATTCACGATCTGCTCAAGGCGGGACTGACTGGATAACACTTTTTGCATGGTGCCCCATTTTTGTTTGAGCTGAACTTTAGCCATATCAGACAAACCACGCGTCTTCGCTTCAAACCAGGTATCAATTTTACCCTGTGAGGTTATGTACTGATCAATATCGCGTGCTTCATATTGCAAATCCAATACCACTTTGTCAGCAACCGCTTCATCAAACTTATAGGTATGAATATAGGAACCAAATATTTCGATGCTTTTTTGTTTATCTTTTTTAAGCAGTGGCGTACCGGTAAAACCGACAAATATAGCCTCAGGTAAGATAGCCTTCATCGCCTTATGTAACTTACCGGATTGTGTATGATGACACTCATCAACAAACACAAACACATTGCCTTTGGCTTTAAAGTCTTTGGGTAAACTGGTTTTTAATTCTTCAAGATAAGTATCCGTATCATCATCCGTTGTTTGATCATCTTCACCCTGCCTGCCAAACTTATGCACTAACGAACATAATAACCAGGGCTCTGCTTCATTTAATGTGCCGACCAAATCCCTGCCGTTTTTACTGCGATAGATTTCTTCATCGACACCAGCAAAAACGCCTTCAATCTGTTCATCCAGTTCGGTTCTGTCAGTTACAACCAATACACGGGCATTGGTGACATTCTCACGTATCCATTTTGCCAACCACACCATGGTTAAACTTTTACCCGACCCCTGAGTGTGCCAGATTATGCCGCCATCGTTTTTATTTAAGCGAGCTTGTGCAGCCTTAACGCCGAAGTATTGATTTTGCCGACAAGTCTTTTTGTAACCTGCATCAAACACAATAAAGTTATGAATGATTTCTAAAAAGCGTTCCTTGTTGCAAAGGTTGATAATGTCGAAGTCGAGGATGTCATCAGCGTAATCGACATCTTCTACTGATAAGTGTTTGTTACTGCGTTCATCTACATCGGGGTTAAAGCGAAGGTTTTCCTCTTTCCAACTGTAGTAATGTTTTTCCTGAGTTTCGATGGTACCGTATCGCAAACCTTCACTATCATTACCGGCCATCACCAGTTGCATGGTGGTAAAAAAATCACGGATAAATGTTTTTTTCTGGTTATCCAAGTTCTGGCGAATACCTTCATTTACCGAAACCGATGAGCGTTTTAATTCAATCACCCCCAGTGCAATACCATTCACATACAACACAATATCCGGGCGTTTGGTATTTTCTCCTTTTACCGACACTTCTTCGGCTATGGCAAACTCGTTATTCAGTGGGTTATTCCAGTCTATCAGCCAAATGGTTTTGGTATTATCACCCTGCCCCTGACGTACTTTTACGCCGTAACGCAGCAAGCCGTAGACATCTTTATTGGCGTGATAGAGTTTTTTACCATCACCCATACTAGCGGCTTGTTTGAATTGCCGAATAGCATTATTTGCCATCGATTCATTAATGCCTTGTTTGTTTAGCCAGGCACGTAAATAAGTTTCTTCGATATTGGAGTTTTCAGTGCGGTCTTGCCAGTCACCGTAATAGGTATAACCCAGCTGCATCTGGAATAACTTCACCACTCGATTTTGTGTGACGCGTTCGCGTTGGCCTATGCTGCTCATATCAGTCGAGTTCTCCCTGTGAGTAATTCCTGCATCATGCCTTGTTTTAGTTGTTGGGTTTTTGTGAGGCGTTGCTCTATGACTTCGATTTCTTTATCCATATCAGATAAAACATTTGCGATTACAGCTTGCTCGTTCTTTGACGGCAGAGGCAATTCAAAACTAAGTATTGTGCTTGCTTTTAAAAAGCTAGTTCCTACTTGAGTTGCATTCATTTTAACTTGAGATCTAACAGCATTAGATTTCAAGGTATAAAATAAATAATTACTATCGCATTTTTTTAAAGATCTAATTAAGGCTACATTGTGGTCATACACAGTTACCTCATCCAACTCTTTAACGAGCATAACCTTACCTACACCTTCAAGTTTCACAGAAGCTAGTGCTATAAATATATCCCCAATACTCACCTTATAGACTCTCTTTTCCTCTGATGTAAGTGCAGCGCGCTGAGCTGCGTGAGGGTCAAATATATCTAATCTAAAAACGTCACCAAGCTTAATTATTTTGGTTCCACTACCATATAGGCTTTGATCTTTATAGAGCCCAGAAGGAAGCCTACCATTTTCAACAAATTGGCTGAGTTCACTAACCTCCCAATCCTCCGGTATTTCACCCAGTTCGGTTTGTTTGTAGCCGGTGTGGGTTTTGTCAAACGGGGGCAGGCGTTTTTTGCCGGTGAGCAGTTGTTGCATGGCAGCGGTTTTGATGGCGCGTTTTTTTGTGATGAGTTTTTCTAGTGATGAGATGAGGGCATCGACATCGGATAGTGTGTTGGCGATGGCGGTTTGTTCTTCTACCTTAGGTGCTGGAACTGTTACAGACAAAAAACTACCCTTAGATATATTCTTCATGCTGTTACTAGTGCCAGTTGCTGTTTCTTTTATTTTTTTAGCAACTCGTGGAAAACTCAAAATAAATGACAACCATTTACCATCAACAGACTGGTCATTTTTATATTTAGTTTGCCAGAGCCTATCTGGTAAATATAAATTAGCGTAATCATCATCAATGAACCCGACTTCTCCAACAAGTGCTGGAGTATTCATTCGACTAACCAAGATACTATTTCTTCTTGGATTTAACTTTGCTCTATTCAAATCTTTTGGAAGAATACTTTTAGCCTCCTTCGGATCAAAATATCCTCCAAAAATACATGACGTTTTCAGTATGAATTTATCATGAGTAGATAACTCAGATCTTTCAACAGAATTTACACTAACCCCTGCCTCTAGTGCCGTTATAAACTCAGAGAGTGGTTTTACATCCCAGTCATCTGGAATCACCCCAACTTCCGTTTGCTTATACTCTTTCGGCACCCCTAATAAGCTCATTATTCTTCCCCCTCCGCATCTCGCCCTTGCTCGGCTTGCTGCATTAACTGCATCTGCACTTTAAAGCGCTCTTGCTGTAGCTCCTGCTGTAATGTCTCATCGCTGGGCAGATAAGCGAGGTATTTAGAGGCAAATAGCTGTTGGTTATCGGCTAATACGCTGTATGTTGCTAAGGCTTCTCGCATATACCAGTCTCTTGCTTTTGGGTTTTCAATCCGTGCCAGTAGGTTGAAGTGCGACCAACTTAATTTGAGAGACAGTGTCTCCCAAATTGGAAAAGCCTGATAAAAACGGCGCAGATTGCTGGCATCAAAACCTTTACCAAACTGTGCGTTTAACTGCTGCGACAGGTATTTTAGTTGCTGTTTGCCGTAGGCTGCGCGACTTTGTCCCTGCTGCTCATACTCTATAATTAACCTGCCAATATGCCAATAGCTCTGCATCATGACGGTATTTACTGTTTGTTGTACAGTGTTGCGGCTTTGCTCAATCAGTGCGGTAATTTCTTGCAGTAGCGGTTGAATTTCTGCAATGACCGGGGTCTCAACTGGCGTTTTCTTAATCATTTACCACACCAATCCCATCTTTTTTAAATGCTCATCGACATTGGCACTGAGTGTTTCTACTTGTTTGCTCAACTCCGGCAATGGTGCTTCATAACGCTCTTCTAATGTTTTGACGCGGTTGGCGAGTTGCTGTGTTACCCCAATGTCATTAAGTTAAGCGATAACCCCTTGATTTATTTTGTCCTTTTATAACTGGAGAA
>WTAG01000224.1 GCA_013139755.1 Methylomarinum sp.
TACGATTCCCCTCACGGTTCCTCTTATACGAGTTTCATTGTCCCAGACGCTTCACACCACATCCTTGTCGCATGGCCTGGTAGGATACTGGAGGCAGAACTCCAGGTTGCGCTACACTTAAAAAAAAGTGATCTACAACATATACTTATGCAACTTCGTGTCGCAAATAACGCCAAAATCAGCGCGCAGTTTAAAGGGGCGCGCTTTTTTGCTTCGCAAAAAACGTGACGCTTTAAACTGTCCGCTGGATTTTTTTGTTATTGCTTTTTTTCCTGAAAGCGTTCAAATAGTTCTGAAAAATTTTCAGGCTCTACTTCGTTGATATTACTTCCATGGCGAACATAATATTTTCCATCATAAATAGATGGTTTGCTATCTGATTCAATTTTCAATATGACAACACTTTTATCAAAGTATTTTATAGTTGTGATGTTTCTGGAAATATTATCCTTATCTCTATCGCTTAAAGGTTCATTAGAAATTAATTGCACTAATTTCGTGAAGTATTTATCAGTATCGCCATGGTATTTTTCGGCCTCTGAATCAATACCAGTCACATAGAATGCAGAATATGAAATAAAGTCTGCATTATAAATATCTTGATATTTATCTGCTGTTTCTTTGCTATCGGCAACACCTAATAAACAATAACCTGTGGCATTAGAAAAAGTATTTGCCATTGCGGTCAATGTTTTAATTACTTTTGAAAAAGTCTTAATGTTTAGTGTATCACCTTCGTCTATTAATGGATGAAGGCCGACTTTAAAATCATATAGTGTTTGTTCCGTTGATGACTGCATTAAAATATTTTCAAACCTAGTGATCCATTGATCTCTTCCTGGATCAGTTGATGTTGATTTATTAAAACAATTTTTAATAACTCCATGAAGTGCATCGGCTTGTGTTTGTTTTTCTTTTGCAGACCAATTACCACCGCCAGAAGCTAATGTTATTGTCTTATCTCCAGACTTATCAAGGAGTGATATAAGTTTTTTTGGGTCAACAATCTCCATTTTGTCATCAATAAGATGCTGATAGAAAGCTAGAAAAACAATTTGAAAATATCTTGATATTTTCTGCCTACTACTTTCAAAAAGTAACGCATTAAATGTTTTTCCAGATAGTTCTATTATTTCTATAATTTTATCAAAAACAAATTGGATATTGGATATAACTATTTCTTCATTTATTTTTTGTATCTGTAATTCAACTGTTGAAGATAAGCTTGATTCCGTTGAAGCCTTAAATCCGTACAATTGGTTTAGAATATCCGAGCTTGACCTAACACCCTTATCTAATGATACCCATGCAACAATATCAGCAATTACCTCTTCATCCTGAGATTGCCTTAATGCTTCTTTTGTAATAATATTATTTTTTATCCAAAAAATGTCATCAACAGAAATACCGTAATCTAAATTTCTATTTGTAATACTAATATTTTTCATAGAATTTAAATCTAAAATATCTGAGGCACTTGAATCACCCCGTATATTACTTGATAACTTTCTTACAATAGATGCAAACTTACTAATGCACCCAGCTTGCCTAAGCTCCTGTTTAGAAAGGTGTCTTCCGCCAGAATTCAACCTTCTAAAAACTTCATCAACATGGCTTGCACCTGTTTCTTGGTATACCGATAAGGGAATTTGGTATCTAGCAATACTTGCACATAACGCTCTATCAAGCACCCCTTCCTTTTGAATTAAGTTTTTGCCATCCTTTAATAGCTTAGTGTCTGCCATTGTATCTAAATCAAAATACTTTCCACCTAAATCAAACTCTTGATCAATGAATGACATGATCGCATTCATTCTTTGCATACCATCTATTATTTCAAGCTTTCTCCCTTTCTCTGTTGTTACCTCAGCAAGCAATATAAGAGGGACTGGATACCCATTAACTATGGAATCTAAAAATGATTGCTTTTCTTCCACCGTCCAAACAAGTTTTCTCTGGTATCTTCTATTAACCAAGAAATTTTCAGAAAGATATAAGGCATAGAGACTTTGTATACTTTCACCTTTGATAGACAAGTCAGTAGTCGTATCTTTTTTCACATTCTTTCCTTAGTTGTATTAATTTTATGGTTGAAGCAATAACGCTTATATCAGCTGACGCTGGCGGATAAAAGTGAATGCCGACAATACGCTGATTTTCGGTTTAAAATGACCGCTGAAAAACACGTCACTTCCAGTGGTCAGCTGTATATACTTGTTAGAAGTCCCATTCCACTACTGGCACTACCTTTGCAGTTTTCTGATTTATTAAATGCTCTTTACTGTAACAGAGCATCTAAGGTGATTTCACCCTTTTTTGCACAGTTTATAGATTAAAAAGAAACCATCCTACAGCGTACCAATCACTCTGTTACCCCCTACTCTTAATATTTAAATACTCTGTCAATGACTGGAAAACACATTTACCCTTTTCAGGAGTAGGATTTAACCTGTTTTTTAAGGCTGTATTTTCCTTTGCAAATATCTAACGCTTAGTTAACCGGCCAAGATTCACCCAACTCTGATGTGCCAACAAAGTAGTAAGAATTAACAAGGGTGGATCTTGGCCGGTTGAACGTCTTGTTGTACGACGGTTGTCGCCATTTATTATT
>WTAG01000524.1 GCA_013139755.1 Methylomarinum sp.
CAGAGTTGGCTTCAGTTTGTTCGATTTTAGGTAAAATCCCTACATTTGATGAATATATGGCTTATTTTGAGCAAATTGAAGCAAGCGCGGATGATACTTATCGTTATTTAAATTTTGATAAAATTGATAAGTATCAGCAGAAATAAAAGCAGGATGAGCTGAGGAAAGGAGTGAGTAGGTAATAAGCTGCACAAAAGTAGGATGGGCACGAAAGAACCTTTGCCCATCCTGCGTTGCGGGTGACTTGAGTCGTTAACTTTTTATGAAATAAAATATCTATCTATGGATGAACTGATGTTACTTACAGATGGAAGTGTGAATACTCAGACAAAAGTGGGATATGGGGCTTATCTCTCTGTATCTGAACAAGGATTATCGTTGGATTCGTTAAGTAAATGCGTAAAAGTCAGGCGATTTGAACATACCTCTTCAACAAAACTGGAGTTACAGACTTTATTGTGGGCGTTAAGCGATATTCATGCATCGGGACGTAAAATAACAGTGTATACAGACTCTCAAAACATTATTGGATTACCAGGACGGCGTGATCGGTTTGAGGCAAATGACTATCGATCAAAGAAAAATAAGCGTCTTAATAATTATGAGTTGTATCAGGACTTTTTCAGAATAACCGATCAATTGGATTTTGAATTAGTTAAAGTGCGCGGCCATCTGTCCTCTAGTCAGAAAAATGATATTGATAGGCTGTTTACACTTGTGGATAGAGGGTCAAGGAATGCACTTAGAGGTGATGATTTGTGACTTTTCATTTTCAGCAAGTTTTTAAGTGAACCTTGGAAATAGGGCGTTAACGAGAAACCCAATTTTATCTTCCTTTTTGGTAAGTGGAAAAAGCTTAGTAAGCTGAATGAACACTGGCTACAGACGTCTCTTTCTTAGTGCTTTAATTCACCCATTACGACTTTATTTTCAGTCATTTTTTGTACTACATCTTGGTAATAATCGTTTCTAAATTCATTGATGACTTTTTCAGCATCTTCAGTATTAACCCCACTACCCAACAATACCTGTTCTGTTAGGCGTAAACTAACTTCTAAGGTTTCTGATACTGTTGTGCTGACCCCTTGACTGATTAAATCGGCGCAGTGCTGTCTGTCTGTGGCGCGAGCATGAATGGGCATGTCAGGGTAATATTGGCGCATCAGAGGGATCATGCGGTCGATGTTTTTAGGGTTATCCAAGGAGATGACAATCATTTTTGCTCGGTCAGCCCCTGCTGAGCGTAGTACTTTTACATTACAGGCATCGCCATAAAAGACTGGAAAGCCTTGGGCGCGTGCTGCTTTAATGCGTTTTTGATCCATATCAATAGCAATATAAGGCACCTCGGCTGCATTTAAGATGGCACCAATCCTTGCGCCAACGCGACCATAACCCGCCAAAATAACATGATCTTGAGAGTGATCAATAAATTCATCATAATAATTATCAGTTGTTTTGGGTTTGTGAAATTTTAGTAATAAGGCATTAGTGATTTTTACTAAAAATGGCGTAAACACCATGCTCAATGCAATAATTACCGTTAACAGCTGGTTGATTTGCGGATCTAAAATACCTGATGATGTTGCGAATCCAAACATAACAAAACCAAATTCACCACTTTGTATTAATAAAACAGCCGTTTGAATTGCTATATCATGTCGTACACCGTTTAATCGCACCAGAGTGTATATTACGGTTGCTTTTATTGTCATTAGGCCGAAGGTTAAGCCGATAATGTTAGCTAAGTTATTCGATAGCAAACCAAAATCAATTCCCATACCTACTGTCATAAAAAATAAACCCAGTAATATGCCGCGGAAAGGTAAGATGTCGGCTTCAATCTGATGGCGGTAGTGGGATTCGGCTAACATTAGACCAGCTAGAAAAGCACCTAATGCCATCGAAAGACCTACTGATTTCATGATCCAGGCAACCCCTAACACCAGAAGTACTGCAACAGCGATGAAGACTTCAGGGTCTTGACTGGCTGCTATTTTTCCTAAAATGGGATTAAGTAAGTAACGCCCAATTAATAGTAAGATAGTAATGGCTGTTATGGCATAAAGTAGGTTTATTCCTGATTCTGCCGCATTGACTTCACCGCCTGCAAGCATTGATATTAAAGCTAATAAGGGCACTACGGCTAAGTCTTGTAGTAGCAGAATTGAGAAGGACATCTTCCCCATAGTGCTAGCAATACCACCTCGTTCAGCTAGCAGGTTTAAACAAAATGCAGTGGAAGATAATGCCAGACCAAAGCCAATAATAATGGCATCATGATGTGATAAGCCCAGCCAAACTGAGGCAACATAAAGTATGCCGGCGGTAATTAATAATTGTCCAGAGCCTAGGCCAATGACTAGCTTGCGCATTTGCCATAGTTTATCGGGTTTAAGCTCAATACCCAGTATAAAAAGCAGAAAAATAACACCAAATTCAGCGAGGTGACGGGTTTCTTCAACTTCTGTGATAATTCCTAGAACCCAGGGTCCCAGAATGGCGCCTGCTGTTAGATAACCCAGAATGGCACCAAGGCGTATTGCATGAAATACTGGGACTACAATTACTGTAGCCAGTAACAATGCTAAAATATCCATTAAATACTGAGAACCTGTTCCATCCATTGTAAGTGCCTTAGCTTAGGTTTAAAGAAGTTGTTAAAATAGTAGCTTTATAAAAATAGGAGATCAGCCTTGCAATATAGCATTCTGTTATTTATTTATCTAATGTGTAAGGCGAGATAATGCAAAAAATTGACGTAGTGATAATTGGTGCAGGGGCATCGGGGCTAATGTGTGCGATTGAAGCAGGAAAGCGAGGACGCAGTGTTTTAGTGTTAGACCATGCTAATAAAGCAGGTAAGAAAATTCTTATGTCCGGAGGAGGGCGATGCAATTTTACGAATTACTCGGTTGATGCAGAGAACTTTATCTCCCAAAATGCGCATTTTTGTAAATCTGCATTAAGTCGATTTACTCAATGGGATTTTTTGGCAATGATTGATCAATATAAAATCCCTTTTCATGAGCGCAGTCATGGACAGTTGTTTTGTGATGATAGTGCAAAAGATATTTTAAGCATGTTGTTGGCTGAGTGCGAGAAAGTTAATGTCAAAATTAGACTTAATTGTGAAATTAAAAAAGTTACTAAAATAGCTGAGCACGAATTTCAGTTAAAGACAGATAAAGACAGTATTCAGTGTCAATCACTTGTTGTTGCAACGGGTGGTTTGTCTATCCCTAAAATGGGGGCAACCGCTTTCGGTTATCAGCTGGCTGAGCAGTTTAATATTAATGTACTGCCTGTTTGCGCAGCGTTAGTACCCTTTACCTTGCAACCGGATGATAAAGAAAAGTATTCACCTTTATCTGGTATTGCTGTGCCTTGTGTGGTGAGCAATCAACAGCAAAGTTTCAAAGAGAATATGTTGTTTACCCATAGAGGATTAAGTGGGCCTGCCATTTTACAAATTTCATCTTATTGGAAAGCTGGGGAGGCGATTAGTGTAAATTTCCTGCCTGAGCTGGATGTTAGTAAAATGTTGTTAGAAAAGCGCAATAACAAAGTTAAAATGCAGTTAAAAACGATTTTGGCAGAATGGTTACCCAAGCGCTTAATCGATGTGTTGATTGATCAGAAATTACTCTCATGTTCATTACAAGATATTTCAAACAAGCAGCTTGCAGAAATAGTACAAAATATAGAAAGTTGGACGATAAAACCTAACGGTACAGAAGGTTATAGAACAGCCGAAGTGACCTTGGGCGGGGTAGATTGCTCGGTTATTTCATCAAAAACCATGCAAAGCCAATCCGTTTCAGGGTTGTATTTTGTAGGAGAAGTATTGGATGTGACAGGCTGGCTGGGAGGGTATAATTTTCAGTGGGCCTGGGCATCGGGGTGGTGTGCTGGGCAGTATGTGTAACTATGTTTTGAGTGATTTCTGACTGTAAAGTTTTCAATCATCTAAACTAATAGTGACTATACTGGAAGTTAGACTGTAAATTGCAACACCGTAATAATCAGCTCACTTATTCATTAGTTCCATTATATGATATGAATGATTTTAAAAATTTACTATTGCCTAGGTTGGCTCCATTAACATGGGTTTATTCTGCTGGACTGGTTTATTTAATCTGTGCTTTAGCCAGTCTTTGGCTGATCACACACCAGCCTTATCTTGGTATTAGTTTAATTGCTTCTGAGGATGGAAAAGGTATTCAAGTATCTGCTATTCATACAAAGTCAGCACAAGAGAAACTTAAAATAGGTGATACGATTATTGCTATTGCAGCCAAAGGGTATCATTGGCAATCTCTTGGTTCATTATCCATTATGGAAGAACCGGATAATTTTACGACTTATCATAAATACAATCAGTTTATAGCGCATCAACGTAAGTTATACAGTATTTTGTCTCAACCAGTTGTTTCAATAATATTATTAGATAACAAGGTGTTAAAGCTTGAACCACTAGCGATCAGACCCATCAATCATTTACCCTTCCAGTATTGGGTTTTGTTAATCACTGCTGGTATTGGTTTTTATGTTGGCTTATGGATCTGGGTGTTTCGACGTGGAAAAATTGAAGCAAGAATAATAGCAATTGGTGGTTTCGGTTTTATGTTTGGGGCCAGTTGCCTGGCGGTTTATTCTAATCGAGAGCTAGTTATTGAGCCCACACAGTTCAAATTTTTAGCTGATCTTAATCATCTGGGCAATATTACGTTTGCCTATTCGGCTTCAATTTTACTTTGCTATTATCCTAGCAAATTAGCTGACAAACCTTTTGCATTAATTGGTTTTATTGCTATATTTTTAGTCTGGTTGAATGAGTCTCTGCAATGGTTTGAAATTCCAATCCATACATTTTATTTTCTACCCTATATTGCATCTTCGGTATTGGGTTTCCTTATCGGGCGACGACAGTGGGTTATACATAAAAATAACCCAGTAGCCAGAGCTTCAATACGCTGGTTTTTATTAACCTTAACGTTATGTATTGGCTGCGCGCTTATTCTGTATTTTATACCTACAATTTTTAAGGAACCGCCACTACTCCCTGTATGGGTAGCACAGTTAATGATTTTATTTCTTTATATTGGATTAATATTAGGTGTTATTCAATATCGTCTTTTTGATATTGAACAATGGTGGTTTAACTGCTGGGTATGGTTTTTTTCTGGTTGCTGCGTCATTGCAATCGACTTATCTTTAATCTACCTGTTTAACAGCAGTCCGTTAAAATCAAT
>WTAG01000543.1 GCA_013139755.1 Methylomarinum sp.
GTAATGCTCGGTTTGTATCACCTCTAACACAAGATAAAAAAACTGGAAAAGAGCGCTTCCAAATCAGTGTTAATGTCAATGCTCAAGAGGTTGAAGATAATGGGTGAGCTTGTGTATCAGCGATGGATAGCACTAGGTTTGCTGGTAGTCGCTTTGTTATTGGTTCTGTTTGTCGCCATAATACCGCTGGGTTCTACAGGGGTAGATTATCATGAGCAAAAACAGACATTAATTTTTAGGTTACAGCGTGCAAAACAAATTATTGCCAGAAAGGATCGTGTGCAGCAGGATATTGAGGAAATAAAACAGCAATATCAAAGCCAAAATTATTTTAGTACGCATACCACTGTTGCACTCGCTTCCGCTGATTTACAGCAGTTTATTAAATCAGCTATTTCTCAAGCTGGCGGGCAATTAACCAGTACACAAGTGTTGCCCAGTAAAAATGAAGATGGCTTTAATAGAGTAACGGTTAAGGTCAGGATGTCTGGGGATATAGAAGTCTTGAGAAATGTATTGCATGAGATAGAGTCCTCAGTGCCCGTTATGATTATCGATCAGATAGATATACGTCCAGTACGAGGTAAACGTAATCGTAAAACGCGAAAAATACAGCCAAGTAATAAGCTCAATGTTAATTTTCAGGTGGCAGGGTTTCTGAGGCAAGACCATGATGAATAATCAAGGGCTAAAGTGGTTGGCTGGGGCATGCGGATTAATGCTTATGGTTTTATTAATGGAATGGATGGTTTTTGGAGCTTCTGAAAGTCAATCGATTGAATTATTAGCGAATATTAAAGCATCGCAAAGTGAAGAAATGCAATTGCCAAAATTAAGCATGGATAAACAGTCCGTAGAATTATATGTAAACATGGTCGAAAATCCTTTATTTATAGAAGGTAGAAAACCAATAGTTGATGAGGGGGGCGAAGTTTTAAATCAACAGGCCGGACAACTGGATGATTTAAATTTAGTAGGTATTTACTCGGTTGAAGGGCGGATGACAGCTCTTTTTATGCAGCCAGGTAATGAGAATAAATCCCTGAAAAAATCAGAGGGTGATGATGTTTCTGGCTGGTTGTTAAAAGAGATTCAGCCAGATAAAGTTATTTTGGAGCAAGCCGGGAAGGAAAAAACCATTATGTTAAGAATGCCAAAACCTAAGAACAAAATAAAACCCAGAAGAAAGCCAAAAGCGGTTGAACGTAAGCAAATAAAACTAAAATCTTGAGAAAAAGAATGATTAACAATAAAGTAAATATTCCAGGTATTTTAGTCTTAAGTCTAATGCTTTCAGGGTGTGAGTTAATAGGCCCCAAGTTACATGAAAAAATTCCTTTAGAGTCGGTAATGCTCGTTGATAAAGCTGAAACAACAGAGGTTATTTATCAGGAATTAAGCAATAAAACAGCTGAAACAGATAACGAAGCAGGCACAAAAATAGAACTATACCCAGGAACAGGACAGTTTGTTGCCCAAAAAGCCAAAAGCATGTCGGTTCAATCAGAAAAAAAAGGCGAATACAGTCTGAATTTTGATGATGCAGATCTGAGTGAAGTGGTTAAAGTTATCTTAAGTGATATTTTGGCCGAGAATTACCTATTAAGCCCAAAAGTCACGGGTAAAGTAACATTACAAACCTCGCAGGCATTAAATAAGAGTGAATTACTGACGACATTGGAAATGTTATTGCAAATTAATAATGCCGCATTTGTTTATAGTGACGGACTTTATCAAATCAAACCTAAGACTGAAGCGCTGAGTGGAAGTGCTTTTATAACGTATACTCAATATAAACAAAAAATACCCGCAGGCTATCAAGTTAGAGTGATACCTGTTAGAAATGTTGCGGTTGATGAGTTGGCGGAAATTATCAAGCCACTAATGCAAGATAAAAGTATTCTGCACATAGATAGCAATAGAAACATGATGCTAATTGCTGGTACGCCATCTGAATTGGCGCGGGCAATGGAGATGGTTGAAGCATTTGATGTTGATGTGATGAAGGGACGCTCATTTGGCTTGTTTCCATTGCAAAACGTGGATGCCGTTAAGATGATCAGCGAATTAGAGCAGGTATTTAGCAAGCAAACTACAGATTCGGCTAAGGCATTTTTTCAATTTATGGAAATTGAGCGTTTAAATGCCATCCTCGCTATTACTCAGCAGCCTAAATATTTAAAAGAAGTAGAGCGCTGGGTATTAAGATTAGATAGAGCTAATACCTCGGCTGGAGGCGGCGTGACAGTCTATAGAGTGCAGCATGTCGATGCGATAGAGCTAGCTGCCACATTAAATGATATTTTTAGCCAGAGTGGACAGAGTAATCGCCCTGCATCAGTCGCTGCAGGGAAAAAAACGATTGAAGTAACTAATAAAAAACAAAAAGACACAAAGCCTATTAATACGACTAAAATTAAAGCTACATCTTCAATTGCAGATGTTGGTGATGTCAGAATTATTGCTGATGAAATTAATAATGCACTAATTATTGTTGCAACAGCACAAGATTACGCCGTGATGCAACAGGTGATTAAACAGCTGGATGTGATGCCGTTGCAGGTGTTGATTGATGCCACCATTGTGGAAGTGACTTTAACCGATGAACTAAAATATGGGATTAAATGGTTTTTAAGTCATAATAATGGCGGCGAGAATGCGATTAGTTCAAATCAGGGGGAGTTTTTTACCGATGCCCTTGCTACTGCAGCTGGCGTCGCCTCAGGCGGCTTTGGCTATGCTTTTATTAGTGACTCGGGTGATATTGGTGCGGTATTGGACGCTGCAGCAACAGATAATAAAGCGAATGTAATTTC
The DNA here is from genome assembly GCA_013139755.1 of Methylomarinum sp. The sequence continues at coordinate 2,817 of WTAG01000543.1, forward strand.
TTCTCCTTCGCTAATGGTTTTGAATAACCATCAGGCGACTATTCAGGTGGGAAAAGAAGTTCCCATTTTGACATCAGAATCGACAAATACCAGTGGCGGTGCAGATCCTGTGGTAACCAATACCATTCAAATGCGAGATACCGGGATTACTTTAATCGTTAAGCCAAGAGTGAATGCGAATGGTTTGGTGATTATGGAAATTGAACAGAAGGCAGATGATGTCATTGAGGTATCAACATCAGGTATTAATTCGCCCTCTTTTCAACAACGGCAAATACAAAGTACCGTCGCCGTGCAAAGTGGTGAAACGATTGTTTTAGGTGGATTGATTAATGAAACCGATACATTTAATCAAAATGGTATTCCTTTGTTACATAAACTGCCCTGGATAGGTCCTTTATTTGGGGAAACAGACAAAAAAAATAATAAAACAGAGCTGGTAGTATTAATAACGCCACGTGTTATCAAAACCCGTCAGTCTGCCCGCTTAATAACCAACGAGTTTAAGCGCAAGTTGTCAGGCATATATCAAGAAACAGTAAGCCTACATTAATGAGTATCTGATCGACACAATGATTCATAAATACATAGAACGAATATTAAGAGCTAAAGTTTACGATGTGGCGATAGAAACCCCACTGGATTTTGCTCGTTCATTATCAGGTCGACTGGATAATAAAGTTTATTTAAAAAGGGAAGACTTACAACCTGTTTTCTCTTTTAAGTTGCGAGGCGCGTATAACAAAATAGCGTCATTAAATGAGCAGGAGCGTAGTAAAGGGGTTATTGCAGCATCAGCAGGAAATCATGCGCAAGGTGTGGCTTTATCTGCAAAAAAATTAGGTATTAAAGCATTAATTGTTATGCCTAAAACCACGCCTGAAATTAAAGTAAAAGCGGTTAAAGGCTGGGGTGCAAAAACGGTTTTGTTTGGTGACTCTTATGATGATGCATTGGCTCATGCAAAGGAGATAGAAAAAGAAAAAGGCATGACTTTTGTACATCCTTACGATGACCCCGAGGTCATTGCAGGGCAGGGGACTATTGGAATGGAAATCCTTAGACAAAAAACGGGAGAAATAGATGCCATTTTTGTACCGGTTGGTGGTGGCGGTTTAATTGCAGGTATTGCGGCGTATGTAAAATTTGTAAGCCCAGCGACTAAAATTATTGGTGTAGAACATGATGATGCGGATTGTCTTAATCGGGCATTACAGGCAAATCGACGAGTCATAATTAAGCAGGTTGGCTTGTTTGCTGATGGTGTTGCAGTGAAGCAAGTGGGTAGTGAGCCTTATAAATTAGCACAAAAATATGTTGATGAAGTGGTCACGGTAAGTACCGATGAGATTTGCGCGGCAATTAAAGATATTTTTGATGATACTCGTTCAGTGGCAGAACCAGCCGGTGCTTTAGCTGTTGCTGGATTAAAGAAATATGTAGAACAGAACCAGCTTACTAATCAAGCATTGGTGGCGATAGAAAGTGGCGCAAATATTAATTTTGATCGTTTGCGTTATGTTGCTGAGCGTACTTTAGTTGGCGAACATAAAGAAATTCTACTGGCAGTGACGGTTCCAGAAGTGCCAGGTAGTTTTTTAAAGTTTTGTAAATTATTAGGTAAACGTAATATTACAGAATTCAATCATCGTTACTTTAATAGTAAGGTGGCGCAGGTTTTTGTTGGTATTTCCTGTAGTGGTCAACAAGCTGACAGGGATGAGTTGATTACCCAGCTAGAAGATGAAGGCTTTGCTGTGATAGATATGACTCTTAATGAGTTGGCTAAAGATCATGTGCGTTATATGGTGGGAGGGCATGCACCGTTAGAGTTAGGTGAAATTGTCTATAGCATTCAATTTCCAGAAAGACCGAGTGCCTTAAGTAAGTTTTTAGCGGCTTTAGGTAGTCGCTGGAATATCAGCATGTTTCACTATCGAAATCATGGTGCAGCATTTGGAAAGGTCTTAATGGGCATACAAATGCCAAAATCTGAACGCGAAGAGTTTCAATTGCGACTTGATAAATTAGGCTTTGAGTATAAAGAAGAAACTAACAATCCCGCGTATAAGGTGTTTATCGGAGGCTGTGAATAGTAAAGACAGGGCGCATGGTGAAGTATCTCCCGCCTGCGCCGTCTCATGCCTTCGTCCTTGAACCGGAGGTTCAAGTGGAGGTTTCATCTCTACATCAGGCTTCCCGTATGAACGAGCATGCACACCAATAGAGAGTCTACTTCCGGGGTAAAAACAGGTTCAGGAAACACCCAGCACTAATCGAACGCTGCAGGAGATACAGATCTCTATTTTAACTTGATTTAAAGATTTTCTAAAACGTTTTCTATTTTATGGCGTAAATTAGCTAAGTGAGAAGAAATATTCTCTTTGGGTTCTGTTCCTTTGTTTGATGAGTGACGTAACTCATGCGTTAGGTTTAATGCCGCCATCACAGCAATTCTATCCGCACCACTGACTTTACCTGAATCTCGAATTGTACGCATTTGATCATCCAGTGCCTGGGCAGAACGGAGTAATGACTCTTGTTCATCTTCAGAGCATGCAATTTTATAATCTTTGCCCAGAATTTTAATTAAGACAGGCTGTAATTTTGTGTTTTTGCTCATGAGCCATGTTCCATTGATTTTAAACGACTAATCATGGCTTCTACCCGGGTTCTGGCAACGGTGGTTTTTTCCAGTAACTTTGCTTTTTCTTTAACCAATTGATCCTGTTTAGTTTTTAAACTGCTATTTTCATCTTTAATTGAATTATATTGTTCAATCAGCACATCCAGCTTTTCTTCTAAGTCTTTTAATTCGGTTGATGTGTCTTTTTCTAAATCGGACATAAGGCGTTTTGATTCTTAATTTGAGTGATTTTGTAGGTGGCTTTCAATACAAAAACAGCGTATCTAATTAGGTTGTTTTATGGCTGCTTGCAGAGTGAGAAAACAATACCATAAAATTCCAGTTTGTATCTAATAATGGTAGCATAAGCGATATATTTTTTTAGGATTATCCGAAATTTATGGCTTATCAGACAATTAGTAACATTTTTAGTAAAAACGAATCAGATTTAACCGCTTCAGAAGCACATGGTTTAGCAACAGGTATGTTGTGTATAGAGAATAAAACCGAGGTCACCAGCTGGCTGGCTGAATTATTCCCAGAAGATGTTACAGTAATTGAAGAGGATAAAACGATACTGGTATCACTGTTTGAGCAGACACGAAACTTATTGAATGAAGAAGACAATAGTTTTAGCTATGACTTGTTTTTACCCGGGGATGATGAGGACATAAGCATACAGCTTGACGCTATTCGGCATTGGTGTGAAGGCTTTTTATTTGGTGTGGGGTACTCGAATTCCTCATCAAACTGGCCGGGTGAAACGGGCGAGGTGATGAAAGATATCGTTGAGTTTACCAAGATGGATAGTGAGGTAGAAGACGATATGGATGAGGATGAGAAAGAAGCTTATGACTCAGGGGTCATTGAAATTCAGGAATATTTAAGAGTAGCTGTTTTGACGATCAGAGATCAATTTCTTGAAGCAAGTAACGGACAGCAAAGTAATAACTGAAATGAAGCAAAGCGAATTTAAAAAACGCCGTAAAGCGTTAATGCAGCAAATTGGTAAAGGTAATATAGCTTTAATCGCCAGTGCCTCAAACCTGACACGAAATAGAGATGTTGAATTTCCATTTAGGCAAGACAGTGATTTTTACTATTTAACAGGGTTTAATGAAGCAGACTCTTTAGCTGTCTTTATCCCCGGCAGAGAGCAAGGTGAATACATTTTGTTTTGCCGCGAATTTGATGAGAAAAAAGCCTTATGGGAAGGTGCACATGCAGGGCTAGAAGGTGCAACAGCCCATTATGACGCCGACGACTCTTTTCCTATCGATGATATGGATGAGATTTTACCGGGCATGCTAGAAAATAAAAGTAAGGTATTTTACCCTATGGGGCGCGATAGTGAGCTTGACCATCAGATCCTGGAATGGATAACTCATATCAAAAAACAATCTAGGAGTGGTGTTAATGCCCCGGGAGAGCTGGTTTCATTAGAGCACTTTTTACATGAAATGCGCTTATTTAAAAGTGCTGAAGAACTTAAGCTAATGCGTAGGGCGGCTGAGGTTTCTTGCAATGCTCACAAACGAGTGATGCAAAAATGTCAGGCAGGTATGTATGAATATCAGGTGGAAGCCGAACTTGTACATGCTTTTATGCAGGAGGGGCTACGGTATGTCGCTTATCCCTCAATTGTAGCCGGAGGTAAAAATGCCTGTGTACTGCATTATGTAGAAAATAAAGATAAATTAAAAAAAGGTGACTTGTTACTGATTGATGCAGGGGTAGAGTGCAATCACTATGCGGCTGATATTACCAGAACATTTCCTGTTTCAGGTAAGTTTAGCCTGGCTCAAAAACAACTCTATCAATTGGTTCTAGATGCACAATATGCAGCAATTGAACAGATTCAACCCGGAGTGCCGTGGAATCATGCTCATGATATTTCGGTTAAAGTTTTAACTCAAGGCTTGGTTGAATTAGGCTTGTTAAAAGGCCGGGTATCAAAATTAATCAAGGATGAAACTTATAAGCAGTTCTATATGCATAGAATTGGTCATTGGCTGGGTATGGATGTGCATGATGTCGGTGACTACAAATTAGATAATGAATGGCGATTACTTGAACCAGGTATGGTTTTAACTATAGAACCAGGTTTATATATCCCAGAAAACTGCCAAACAGTGGATGCTAAATGGCGAGGAATAGGCATCCGAATTGAAGATGATGTACTGGTTACTAAGCAAGGCCATGAAGTGTTAACTCAGGCTGTACCAAAAGAAATTAATGAAATTGAACGATTAATGCAGGGCACCCATGCAGCATGATTACGATGTTTTAATAGTAGGTGGTGGCTTGGCAGGCAACTGTTTAGCTCTGGCACTAAAAGATTCTGGTTTACATATCGCATTGATAGAAGCCAGTACCCGAGAGCAGTTACATGACTCACCAGCAGGTGATAGGGCTTTGGCTTTATCAGCAGGAACCATAAAGCTTTTGCAAGCCATCAATGCCTGGAAAGGGATAGAGTCGAAAGCAACAGCTATTAAAGATATTCATATCTCTGATCAAGGGCATTTTGGCAAATCGCGTTTATCCGCTAAAAAACAGGGTGTTGATGCTTTAGGCTATGTGATTAGTGCCAGAGATATTGAAGATCATGTTGCTGAATTAGTTGAACAAACAGAGATAACACAGATTTGTCCAGCGCGGGTTGTGGGACTTATGTCGGGTTCTGAACCCGTTAATGTCAGCTTAAAACAAAATGAACAATCAATAAATTTAACAGCTAAGTTAGTTATTGGTGCGGATGGAGGGCAATCCTCAGTGCGTCGTTTATTAGACATTTCTCAGCAACAGACTGATTACGGACAAACGGCATTAGTCACTACTGTTAAGTCTTCATTGCCTCATAATAATGTCGCTTTTGAGCGGTTTACCGCATCAGGCCCTTTGGCAATGTTGCCGATTAATAATGAAGAGTGTTCGGTGGTTTGGACTCGTACGCATGAACAAGCCGATGACTTAATGTCTAGCAGTGAAGAAAACTTTATAGAACAATTACAAGACTGTTTTGGATATTCATTAGGTCAATTAACATTAACTGCACCAAGACGAGCGTTTCCATTAAGCTTAATTCGTGCTGACCGTATGACTTCAGGACGGTCGGTCATTATTGGTAATGCGGTACATCAGTTACACCCAGTTGCAGGACAAGGCTTTAATTTAGGTATGCGTGATGTGGTGCAGCTGGCAGAAATGTTGATTGAGCAACATCTAAAAAATGCTGATGTGGGTGATGCTCAATTTTTAAAACATTATGCAGAAACCAGACAAAAAGATCACGACCAAACCATTGGCTTTACTAGTAATTTGGTAAAGATTTTCTCATCAGACTGGTTACCTATGGCAGCGGCAAGAAGTATTAGTTTAGCGGTGATGGATCATCTCCCGTTTGCAAAATCGGCATTAGCAAAACATGCAATGGGACTAGCGGGACGACTACCCAGAGTGGGAAACAGAAAATGAGTGTGGTAGAGAAATTTGAAGTTATTATCGTGGGTGGCGGTATTGTTGGCGCGACCACTGCATGTGCACTTGCACACGGCGGGGTAAATGTCGCCTTACTGGATATGTTCAACCCCCAGCGGCAATGGACGGATGATTCGGTTGATATCAGGGTATCCGCATTAACCAAGGCTTCTCAGAATATTTTAGAGACTGTCGGCGCATGGGAAGGCATGGTACAGCGCGGTGTTGGTCCATATAAAGACATGCGGGTCTGGGATGCTAAAGCAGATGGTGAGTTACATTTTGACTGTGCTGATACTATATTTAATGAACTAGGACACATCGTAGAAAACAGGGTAACAGTGGCCGCTTTGTGGGATAAATTAGAAACATTACCTACTGCAAGCTGTATCAGTGATGCTAAAGTCTCACAAATGCAAGCATTAGAACAAGGGCGTATGCTTACACTTGAGGATGGGCAGCAGTTTGAGGCTG